>CBJMQH010000017.1:0-20906 GCA_966431825.1 uncultured Trinickia sp. | reverse complement strand
CTATGCATCGCAATTGCTATTCGTGGTGCGCAGCTGAAAAACGTTTCTGTTTGTAACTGCGAATGGCACTTCAATGCTGCCCGTCGGGCCATAATGGTGCGGTTCGATAGCGCTTTTCCGCCATTTTTCCGCCCCTCGTTGCACCAGATTGGCCAACACGGCATATTTTTGGCACGAGATTTACCCACGGCCGCCGTGCTGCAAAGCCTGCCCGGTCTCGATCTGACGGAATTGATATGGAGGAAGGATTGAAAGTCGCTCTGATTACCGGCGTTACCGGCCAAGATGGCGCGTATCTGGCCGAGTTGCTGCTCGACAAGGGGTATATGGTGCACGGCATCAAGCGACGCACGTCCCTCTTTAATACCGACCGGATCGATCACCTCTATCAGGGGCCGCATGAGCGCGCGCGGCGCTTCGTGCTGCACCACGGCGATCTCACTGACTCGTCGAGCCTCACACGCATCATTCAACAGGTCCAGCCGGACGAGATCTACAACCTCGCCGCACAGAGCCACGTGGCCGTTTCATTCGAGGAGCCGGAATACACCGCCAACTCGGACGCACTCGGCACGCTGCGTATTCTGGAAGCCATCCGCATTCTCGGACTTGAAAAGAAAACGCGCTTTTATCAAGCATCGACGTCCGAACTGTACGGGATGGTGCAGGAAATTCCACAGAACGAGACCACGCCTTTCTACCCGCGCTCGCCCTATGCGGTTGCCAAACTCTACGCGTATTGGATCACGGTGAACTACCGTGAGGCGTACGGCATCTACGCCTGCAACGGTATCCTGTTCAACCACGAGTCGCCGATTCGTGGTGAAACATTCGTCACCCGTAAAATCACGCGCGCGCTTGCCCGCATTAAGCTCGGCACGCAAGATTGCCTCTATCTTGGCAATCTCGACGCGAAGCGCGACTGGGGCCATGCACGCGACTACGTCGAGATGCAGTGGCTGATGCTGCAGCAACCCGAGCCGGAGGATTTCGTCATTGCGACCGGCAAGCAGTACAGCGTACGCGACTTCGTCAATGCCGCCGCTCAGGAACTCGGCATCGCGATCACGTGGCGCGGCACGGGCGTCGACGAGAAAGGCTACGACGCACAAGGCAACATGATCGTGGCCGTCGACCCCCGTTACTTCCGTCCGACCGAGGTCGAGACGCTGCTCGGCGATGCGACGAAAGCCCGTGTACGGCTAGGCTGGTCGCCGCGCACGAAGTTCACGGAGCTCGTGGCCGAGATGGTCCGCGAAGATCTGCGATCGGCCGAGCGCGACGAACTCGTCAAGGAGCACGGTTATGCAGCGTTCGCCTTCAACGAGTAGCCCGAAAGCGAGCTGACCCATGCCTTCTCCCATCAACCATAATGATCCGATCTATGTTGCCGGGCATCGCGGCATGGTCGGCTCGGCCATCGTGCGGTGCCTCAAAAGCCGGGGCTACCGCAATATCGTCACGGCCGACCGTGCCGCGCTGGACCTGATCGACTCCCATGCAGTCAAACGCTTCTTCGAGCAGCAGCGCATCGCCTACGTGTTCCTCGCTGCCGCGAAGGTCGGCGGCATTCACGCCAACAACAGTTATCGCGGCCAGTTCATTTATGAGAACCTGATGATCGAGGCCAACATCGTCGAGGCAGCACGTACGTCCGGCGTGCAACAGCTGCTCTTTCTCGGCTCGTCTTGTATCTACCCGCGTGACTGCCCACAACCGATTCGAGAGGAGTACCTGCTAACTGGCCCCCTCGAACAGACAAACGAGCCGTATGCGATCGCCAAGATCGCCGGCATCAAGCTGTGCGACGCCTACAACCGTCAATACGGCACGCAGTACGTCAGCGTCATGCCGACGAACCTCTACGGGCCCGGCGACAACTACGATCTGCAGACAAGTCACGTCCTGCCCGCCCTGCTTCGCAAGGCGCACGAAGCCAAGCTGCGCGGCGACCCGGAACTCGTCGTCTGGGGCTCCGGCACACCGCAGCGGGAGTTCCTGCATGTCGACGACATGGCCAGCGCCTGCGTGTTCGTCATGGAGGCGGGGATCAGAGAAGGGCTCCTGAATATCGGCATCGGTGAAGACGTGACGATTCGGGAACTCGCTGAGCGCATCATGCGCATCGTCGGCTATGAGGGTCGCCTCGTCTTCGATGCGAGCAAGCCTGACGGAACGCCGCGCAAGCTTCTCTCGGTCGACAAGATGCAACAACTCGGCTGGCGTGCACGCATTTCCCTCGACGACGGAATCCGGCGCGCCTACGACAGCTTCCTCACGGAAGTCGCGCAACGCTAGCCGACCCGCGCGTCGGCGAACGACGGGGAATTCGAAAAATGACAAAATGCATCGACCTGAGCTGCGCTGGCAAAGGCAATTTTCAGCAGCGACGCAGCAAGTTTGTGGTGGCGCTCTGGTTCGTGATCGAGACGCTGATCATCAACAATCGGCTGATGCCGCTCTCGCGCGTTCGGGTTGCGCTGTTGCGGCTCTTCGGAGCGCGTATCGGCCGCAATTGCCGCTGCCCCCACGCGATCCGCGTCAAATTCCCCTGGAATGTCCGGATCGGCGACAACGTCTGGATCGGCGAGGACGTCTGGATTTACAACCAGGCGCCGATTACGATCGGCTCGAACGTATGCCTTTCGCAGGGCGCCTTCCTCACCGCCGGCTCACACGATGTCGCCGGCAACATGGACTTACGTGTCGCGCCGATCGTCATCGAGGACGGCGCCTGGATCTCGTCCCGCGCCATCGTTCAGATGGGCGTGACGATCGGTCGCTCGGCCGTCGTCACACCTAACTCGGTCGTGCACCGCTCGCTCGCCGGGGGTTTTATTTACGGCGGCAATCCTTGTCGCGTGATTAAAGAGCGGTTTCCCGCACCACAGGTCGAACCGGTTCCGGCCGACGAAATCAGCGTCCGTGACGCGGACAGACTGTTCGCCGCCCAGGCATCGAGCGAGCTGATGCGCGTGCTCTATACAAACCGCGTCGGCTTTTTTTTCGACGAACAAACATCGAAACACAAGCAAAATGGACACTCCTGGAAAAATACCGAGTGATGGACAATGGATTAACTACCCATTAATATAAAAACCGCTGACAGGACTGATCCAGGGGCGAAAAAGCAACAGACACACGTGCCCAACGAGAGACGGCCGACTGAGCGAGGACAGTGACGAGTACCCGCGGATTTACCCGAATTTCTAGCTAAACGCACCGAAGGTACGCGTGTGCGCACGCATACGTGTGCATTTTCGTGATATGGCAATTTCGGATCGACGGCCCGAGCGCTCGCCCTTCCGCCAAGCTTGGCGGGGCTCGCAGCGGAATCGAGGTCGGCCGGCAGGCTGACAATGTTGTTGTAACCGGAATACCGGAGGCACAACTTGGCGCGGCCCGGTAACGCAAGCGGCGCACGCCAGACGGCGCGTACCGCTCATTTTTCGGTCGTTCGTTTCACACGCAAACATCAAGTCGCAACAATTTAACCAGAGGATCGACCTGCGAGCCTGATTCGCGCGATTGATATATATAGCTGCCCCAATGCATAAAAAACAATTTCAAAAAAATTCGAAAAAATAAAAAATAAATCGAGCGTCTACTTCCGGTACGGTATTTATATTAAGCGTTCTCTTATTGCGAGGAACTGACCATGATAGAAGAGAGGGAACAAACTCAATTGCGGGAATGCGATGCCCGCTTCCCGGGCGCAACCCTGAACATGCCGAGCGCTGCGCGGGGCAAGCGAATTGGACTGCTCTTGTTCGAGGGCTGTTCCTTCATGACGACCGGCCTCATTTCCGAGGTATTCGATCTGGCCAACGAACTCGGCGGCGTCGCACTGGCGCGCAGCGAACCGTACTCAGGCCGTCTGATTTCGGTGGCCGGCGGCGACGTTGCGTGTTCAGCATCTGCACGAATCTCGACGGAGCGGCTCGAAGCGCGCGCTCTCGGCAAACTGCATACGTTGATCATTGTCGGCGACGACGGTGCCGCCGCCGCGGCATCGAATAGCCCGTTCGTCGCATGGCTGCGAGCCATTTATCCGAACAGCGAGCCGAGCGACGCAATGCGCTCGCCGCTCCCGACGACCGCGATCGAGGCGGGCATGACCGGCACCTCAATCGAAGCGCGCATGTGGCGGCCCGCAATCGCGCGGCGAGATACGACCGAGCGTGCGGCGAAGTCGCCTGAAGATCAGCAACGCCTGTTGCATATTGCGTTACTTCAAGTCAGGCGGGACCTGGGGCTCGACGTGGCCATCAAGGTTGCCGAGCGGCTGATGCCGGGCAGCAGCCGGACGTGGCTGCAAAAGCTGAGCAGTCCGACCTACCGAAGCGCTGCAGAGAAGGTGCGCGAATCGGCCCGCTGGCTGCTCGCGAACTGCGAACGCTCCATTTCGATCGCGGATGCGGCATGCACCGCCGCAATGAGCCAACGCAACTATTTGCGCCGTTTCAAACGCGAGTTGGGAATTACGCCGTCGGAATTCCTGCTCCAGGCGCGTCTCGAACTCACCCGCCGCTTGCTCACCGAAACGAAGTTGCCGATCGACGCGATCGCCCGCGACAGCGGTATGCGCAATGGCGACAACCTCGCAAAGATATTCCGCAAGCGGTTGGCTGTCTCGCCGAGCGAATATCGACTGCGCAACGCACGCGCGACCCTGTAACAGAGCGTCGACTTCAGGCGCGGGGGAGCACACGCCTCGCGCCGAAGACTACGCGACAAGAGAGCATCGGAGACCACCATGCGCAACATCGCTGACCGGGAAAATTGCAGCAGCGGCGCAAGCAGCGCCGCCAACGCGCCGACGCGTGCTGCCGCGAAAGCACCGCGCATCGTCATCTATACGCTGAATTACGCGCCGGAGCTGACCGGTGTCGGTAAATACTCCGCCGAACTCGTCGACTCGTTGGCTGACCATGGCTTCGATGTGGCCGTCGTCACTGCACAGCCGCACTACCCCATGTGGCGCATTTTTGACGGCTTCTCGAACCGTTATGCGGTCGAGCGCCCCCGCCCCGGCGTCACGGTGTTCCGATGTCCGCTGTACGTACCCGGCAAGCCTGGCGGACTCAAACGGCTTGTTCATCATGCGAGCTTCGTCGCCGCGACGTTGCCCGTTCTTGCGCGCCTTGTCCGGTGGCGGCCCAGCGTCGTCTGGGTGGTCGAGCCGAGTCTCATGTGCGCTGCGCCAGCGTTGACGCTCGCGCGTCTCACGAACGCGAAGTGCTGGCTGCACGTCCAGGAATATGAAGTCGACGCCGCGTTCGGCCTCGGCCTCGTCAAGGCCAAGTGGCTCAAGCAACTTGCGCTTCGTGTCGAGCACGCGCTGATCCGGCGCTTCGATGTCGTTTCGTCGATCTCCGCCAAGATGCTCGATCTCGCTAAGGCAAAAGGCGTCGATGGACGCAGACTCGTGTTCCTGCCGAACTGGGTCAATGTCAGCGACGAAGTGGCAAGCCTCGCGACAAACCGGTATAGAGAACAACTGCATCTCCCCCCGAACGCGAAGGTCTGCCTCTATTCCGGCAACATGGGGCAAAAGCAAGGGCTCGAGATCCTCGCCGATGTCGCGCGCATGCTGAGCCCACGCAGCGACATCCGCTTCGTCTTCTGCGGAGAAGGGTCCGGTCGCGCGGATCTGGTCGCACGTTGCCAAGGACTGCAGAACGTCTCGTTTCTACCATTGCAGCCTGCCCATCAATTGGGCGAACTGCTCTCGTGTGCGGACGTGCATTTGCTCCCCCAACGGGCCGACGTCAGTGATCTCGTGATGCCGTCGAAACTCGCGGGCATGCTCGCGAGCGGGCGTCCGGTGGTTGCGACGGCGCCGAGCGGCAGCGAAGTCGGCGCTGTCGTTTCCCAATGCGGCATTGCCGTGAGTCCCGGTGACGCAACCGCGTTCGCGGCGGCCATTGAATCGCTGATCGACGAACCTTCCCTTGCCAACCGATGCGGCTCGCAGGGCCGTGCCTACGCGCTCGAAAATCTCGACCGCAAACGCGTGATGACGAGCTTTGTGGATTCGCTCTCCCTGCTTTGCACCGACTAACGCGAAGACACCGGCGCGCACGCATTGCAACCGCGCCCGAGCGGCGCAGCGCGATCCGAAACACCGCTTTTCGTCCGCGAGGACGCCGTCTTTCCAAGGAATTGTGATGAAACCCGCACAACAGATAGCCCTGAATCCTGCAAGTCATGACGAGATCGACCTGAGTCAATTCATGCGCTTCTTCTCCGACGCGCGCGGGTTGATCATCAAGTGCGTGGTAGGTGCCGCGGTGCTCAGTACGGCGTACGCGTTGGTGGCGCACCCTGTCTACCGATCCGACATGTTGTTTCAGATCGAGGAAGGGGCGGAATCGTCGCGCAGCCTTCTTGGCGATGTGTCGGCGTTCTTCGACATCAAGACAGGCGCCGCCACGGAAGTCGAAATCCTCAAATCGCGCCAGGTCGCGGCGCAACCGGTCGACGCCCTGCACCTCTATATCAGTGCTCAGCCGCGCTATTTCCCCATCATTGGCGCGCTGATCGCGCGGTTCAATTCGGGCCTCTCCGAACCGGGTCTCCTGGGCTGGGGCGGTTTCGCATGGGGCACGGAGAGCATCGATACCGATGTCTTCGACGTCCCCGCGGAGCTCTACGGGAAGCGATTCGATCTCCGCTTGCTCGGCGGCGGCAAGTATCAGTTGTCAGCGCCCGACGGCGACCATTCGTTCCAGGGAAAAATCGGTGCGACCGAGACCTGGTCGCTCCCCGAGGGGCCCGTCAAGCTCCACGTGAAATCGATCGACGCGAATCCCGGGACCGTATTCAGGCTTGTGCGTTCGTCACGGCTGCGCACGATAGAAGGCTTGCAAGACAAGTTGCAGATCGGCGAAAAAACCAAGCAGTCGGATATCGTCCAGGTTTCACTCGAATGCAACGAGGCCGCGCAGTGCAACAACGTGTTGCGCGAGCTGGCCGCCGGATACCTGACGCAGAACGTCGCGCGGAAACAGGCCGAGGCCAAGCAATCGTTAAGCTTCCTCAATGAACAACTGCCCGAACTGAAGGCACAGCTCAATGCGGCCGAACAGAAATATACCCAATTCCGCGACACACACGGCACCATCGACCTCAGCGCGGAAAGCCAGCAGCTTCTGCAGCAGTCCACCGATGCACAGACGAAACTGCTTGAACTCCAGATTCAGCGCCAAGAGCTGTTGGCCAAATTCGTGCCCACGAACCCGAGCGTACTCGCGGTTGATGCCCAGATTCGCCAATTGAACGATTCGATCGGCGACTACCAGCAACGCATCAAGGCATTCCCCGACCTGGAGCAGCAGGCGGTCGGGCTCATGCGCGACGTTCAGGTCACCACGGATCTCTATACAGGGCTCCTCAATACCGCGGAACAGTTGAAGGTCGTCCAGGCGGGCAAGCTCGGCACCGTACGCCTTGCCGATCCGCCCAACCTGCCGGAAGAGCCCGTCAAGCCGCGGCGCGCGCTGATCATCGTGCTGTCGATCCTGCTCGGCTTCGCACTCGGCGTGGTGATTGCCCTCGTGCGCAAGACCTTCTTCAATCGCGTCTCCGATCCACAGGAAATCGAGCGCTACACGGGGATCGATGTCTTTGCGACGATTCCGCACAGCAAGTCGCAAAAGGAGCTCGCGCTGTCACTCGGCCGCAAGAGCGGTACGTTGGCGCTGCTCGCCAAGCACCAACCGCGCGACCCGGCGATCGAGAGCCTGCGCAGTCTGCGCAGCGTGCTGCAGTTCAACATGCTCGACGCCAAGCGGAACGTCGTCATGCTGGCCGGGCCGACGCCGGGCGTCGGCAAGTCCTTCGTCGCCACGAACTTCGCTGCGGTACTTGCAGCAGGCGGCAAGCGCGTGTTGCTGATCGATGCGGATCTTCACGCCGGCCGTCTGAACGAATACTTCGACGAACCGGCACAAAACGGCCTGGCGGAGCTGCTGGCCGGCAAGAAGCGGCCCGACGAAGTCGTGCGACGCAATATCGGATGCGGATTCGACTTCATCCCGACTGGCGAGTTGCCCCCCGACCCTTCGGCTTTGCTGCTCTCGCCCGCGTTGCGCGAACAGCTGCACGACTTCTCGCAACAGTACGACATCGTGCTGATCGACACGGCACCGGTGCTGGCCGTATCGGATGCGCAAACGCTCGGTATGCATGCCGGTGCCGTCTTCCTCGTTGCCCGGTACCAGTTGAACAAGATCGGGGAAATCCAGGAGTCGATCAAGCGGCTCGGTCGTGCCGGCGTTCCAGTGCAAGGCGTGCTGCTCAATGGCCTGAAGTCGGAGAACACGCTTTACGGATACGACTCGAAGCGCACCGCCTACGCATAACGCGCGCGACGAAACGTGCGGGCCGCCAGGCGCCACCCGCACACGTAGCGTGAAGACAGCGGTCGATGCGCGTTCGCGGGCAGCACGCGGCTCAATTGTGCTTTGCGACCGCGGCGCTTGCTGCCGCGCCCGCGCTCGCCGCGGCGGCCGTTGCAAGCCAGCGCGGCGGGCGGCGCTTCGCGGCAACGCGTGTCGGCGCCGAGGAAGACGCTGCACCGAGGCTGCTCAGGCCCGTTGCCGACGCGTTTGCTGCGAGGCTGTGGCTGCCTGACAGCATGGAACTCGCGCTCGGACCGGCCTCGCGCGCGAGAAATCCCGTTGTATGCATCGGCAGGCCGGGCATCGTCCCGCCGTCGATTTCGGGGTAGCCGGTCTTTGAACCGTTCGTTCGCTGGCCGGACGCGCCTGACAGGCCAGGCGCGCCGGAGCTGACGGATAGGCCGGCTGCGTAGCATGCGCCGATGCCGTGCGCGAGCAGCAGTACGCAAAGGGGAAACAGTTTTTTCATTGAAGCCTCTTTGTCGGGGAAATAGAAGGTTAGGTCAACCAATGCAAATAGCGATGACTAAAGTCGTTTTTCAATAACGCCATGGAACAAGCGAAGACGTCAAGAGCCTTCCTCCTGCCTGCGTTTGCCATACGCGGTCTTCATCCGAGCGCGCCGACCTGGGTCCTGCTCCAGCAGGTCGTCGTACGGGGCCTCGTTGCCATGAAGTTTCTCGCGCTCGGGCGGATTCTCGGGCCTGCCGCGATCGGCAGCGTCGGGGCGGCCTTGCTCGCGGTTGCGATCGCCGAATCGCTGTCTGACACCGGGCTCGCACAGGCGGTCATTCAAGGCCGCGAAGCGCCTTCGCGCGCGCAGCTCGGCGCCGTGCTGACTACGCTCGCCACGCGCGGTGCGGCCATTTCGCTTGCGCTCGCCCTGCTCGCCCCGGCGATGCTGCGCCTCTTCCATCTTCCGGGAAGCGAACTCGCCTTGCTGCAAATGGCCGCGCTCGTGCCGCTCATCCGCGGGATCAATTCGCCGGCCTACTATGTCGTGCAGCGCGAACGTCGCTTCAATCATGTCGCCGCGGTGGAAATGTCAGCTGCGATCGTCGATTGCTCGGTCGGTATCGGTTCGGCGCTCGCCGGCGCAGGCGTCTATGCGGCACTGCTCGGCACCATCGCCGCCGAGCTGCTGAAGTGTACGCTCGTCTGGGCGACCATGCGGCCCCTGCCGCCGATCCGGCTCGTCTGGTCGGGTATCGGCCACTATGTCCGATTCAGCCGCTGGATCTGGGGCTCGAGTGTCGTCAATCTCGTGCTCAACCAGTTCGACAAGGTGGTCGTGGCTTCGCTGCTGGGTCCCGCACAGTTCGGCGCCTATCAGATGTCATCGCGACTCGCGCAGATGTGCCTTGCCGATGCCGCGCTCGCCATGTCGCAGTTTCTGTTTCCGACGTTCGCGGCAAAGCACCGGCAGGACGCACCCAAGGCAGCGCGCGAATTCAAACGCTATCTGTTGGCGCTGGTCGCAGTCCTCGCCGTGATCGTGGTTGCCCTGCGCGCCATCGCGGCGCCGCTTTTCGCGCTCGTGCTCGGCGAGACGTGGAAGAGCGCCGTCCCGCTGTTCGGCATCTTCGTCGTCAATATGGCGATCGGCGCGCTGATCGCGTTTCTCGTTGCTTATCTGCGCGCGGTCGGCCGTCCGAAAGCGGCCACGCACGCTTCGATCCTGCAGGTGCTCGTTCTGGCCATCACCGTACCGCTTGCCACGCGACACTTCGGCGCTGCCGGCGTGGCATGGTCGCTGACGGCAGGCCTTGCCGTATCGGCCCTGTTCATGCTGCTTCAACTTTCGCGGAGACCCTGATGCGCATTCTCCATTTGGTGTGGATCCCGCGCCTGTCCGGGGCCGAAGTGCTCGTCAAAGACCTGGCGATGCACCAGCAGGCCCAAGGCCACGCCGTGTCTGTCGCATCGCTCTATCCGGAGCAAGAGGACTTTTTGCCGTTGCGCTCCATGCTGGAGCGACACGGCGTGCCCTGCCTTTTCCCGTCGACGCGACAAAACACCATCGCCAAGCTCTGGCGCCTGCTGCGTGTCATACGCGGCTTGCGGCCCGACGTCGTGTTCGCGCACGCCACAATCCCGGCCTTCTATGCCCGTGCGCTGCCGGTCGGCGTGCCGATCGTCTATGTCATGCATTCGGGACCCAATGACTTCAGACGGCCGCTGTTTCGCCGCGTCGAGCGCGTGCTCTCGCGCAGGGCGCGCGCGCTCGTCGGCGTTTCGGAGGGGATCGTCGCCGACTACCGGGCAAGCGTCGGCCGACATCCGAGGATGACGGTCATCCCGAACGGCGTCGATATGGCGCGCTTCGATGCGCTCGACCGTTCTTCGCGTGCGCAGCACAGGCAGACGATCGTGCAGATCGGACGTTACCTCGCGGTCAAGGACCAGATGCAGACGGTGCGCGCGTTCAACGAAGTCGTCAAGACACGGCCAGACGCACGGCTCGTGCTCTGCGGGCTCGTCGAAGATCGCGACTACCACGCCCGTGTCATCGCGCTCGCCGCCGAACTGGGCGTAGCCGATCGCGTACGTGTCGAGGGGCCGCGCACCGATGTGCCCGAAGTGCTCGCCCGCTCGCAGGTGTTCGCAATGCCTTCGCGTTCCGAGGGACACAGCGTCGCATTCCTCGAAGCGCTGGCTTCCGGCATTCCGGTCGTCGCAAGCAACATTGCCGCGTTTTCATTTGCGAAACGCATGCCCGCGGTTCAATTGATCGATCCGCTCGACACGCGCGCCTATGCGAACGCGCTCATCACCGCACTCGAGCAACAGCATGTGAAGCGCGAGCTGCCGGGGCTCACGCTGGCCGACACCGCAAACCAATACAATTTGATCGCCCAACAAGTGCTGGGCGCCACCCGACCATGAGCCATTCGACATCCCGTGCCGTAAGGCGATTGTTTCACTGCGCCGCATCCCTGATTCCAGACGAATGGTATCTCGCACTGAGTCACCGCCGACGAATCGGCCGGTTTCCGCGCATGAGACAGCCGGCGACGTTCAACGAAATGATTCTGCTGCGCTGCCTGCGCCCGGACCCGCGCTGGAGCATGCTGGCCGACAAGCTCAGCGTTCGCGCCTATGTAGAAGAGCGCATCGGCACGGCGCACTTGATCCCGCTCATCGCGGCACCTGACGTTTTCACGCAAGCAGTCTTCGACGCGCTTCCTCAAGCGTTCGTCATGAAGGCAAGCCACGGGTCGGGCTTCGTCGAGGTCGTCTGGGACAAGACCAAAACGTCCTTCGAAGCGCTTAATCGCGTTGCCAACAAGTGGCTTCACACGGACTACTACCGCGTTTCGCGCGAGCGCCACTATCACGGCATCCAACCGCGAATCTTCTTCGAAAAGCTGTTGCTCGACCGCGCAGGCAACGTGCCGGCCGACTTCAAGATGCACGTCTTCGGCCGGGATGCGAACGGCCCTGTCATCTACACCGGCATTATCTCCGATCGATTCGGACAAGCGCGTGCCGACGTGTACGACGCGAACTGGAACCGTCTGGACCTGGCCTGGGGCAGCTACCCGCGCAGCCAGGTTTCGGTGCCGCGTCCTGCCAACTGGGACAAGCTCGCGAAGATCGCCATGGAACTGGCTGAAGGCCTCGGGTACGTGCGTGTCGACCTCTACGCCCCCGACGACGATGTGTACTTCGGTGAACTGACGTTCACGCCGGGCGGCGGCACGATGCCTTACAGCCCCGACCACTTCGACTACGAGTGGGGGCGCATCCTGAAGGAAGCGAAGTTTTCGCCCCAACCGTCGCTCTGACGGAGGAGCCGGCCCGCATGCGGGGCGCGCCGGCTATCGAATCGCCTTCACAAGCCGCTGAACCGGCTTCTCGACCCGCTTCTTAACGGGCTTCGACACGACGCAATTTGCTGCCCGGCGCGCGCCTGCCCGCGTAAGCGGTCACGGCATCGAGCAGCGATTGCGTCGACTGCGCGATGTGAAAGCGCGAGACGAAGCAGGCACGCGCACGCTCGCGCATCGAAGCCCAGTCCGCGCTCGACGTATCGAGCCAGCGCCGCATGAGACGGTCGGCCCCATCGAGATCGTCGCGCTCGACGTACCCCGCCCGCCACACGTCGATTTCCCGCCAGATGTTGACCTTGTCGCTGATCAGCGTCGGCACGCCGGCAGACAACGCTTCGGCGACCGAAATACCAAAATTCTCCTGGTGCGAATTGAGGACGAAGGCATCGGAAACGCGGAACGCCCCCCACTTGGTGTCGTCCCGCACCATGCCGGTCCAGGTCACACGGTCCGTGAGCGCGAGTTCCTGAACGAGCGCCTTCGCCGCACGCGCACATTCGTTGTCCTCGGGGCCCGCGATGATCAGATGCAGGTCGTCAGCCTGCCGGCCGGGGGCCTCTCTCACGCATCGCGCAAGGGCCTTCAACGTCAGATCGATGCCCTTCTTCTCATGCAGCCGTCCAAGAAACAGCAACGAACGTTTTCCTCGCAAGACCGGATATCGAGCCAGAAACGCCTCGCGCTGAGCGTCGGCATCCCCTACGGCACCGCCTGTCCCGTAGTTGACGACATGCTCGTTGCACCGATACGGCCGGAACGACTGGCGCGCGAGGATCCTCTCTTCTTCACAGGTGAAGAAGACGGCATTCGCGTCGCGCAACACGCGATATTCGGCCCACGGCCAATAGAGACACTTTTTGAGGTGCTTCAGTGGATAACGCTTTGCAAAGTACGGATCGAGCATGCCGTGCGTGAACACGTAATAAGGCACCGCGGTGTCACGCAGCGCGCGCCAGACGGCGAACGACGTGTAGGTCCAGATACCGTTCGCGATGACGAGATCGTAGTTCGCTGCGTTGGCCCGCAGCCAGGGCACGAGTCGAGCGGTGTAGCCGTAACTGCCCGCACCGGGCCCAAGCGCGTGAGCACGCACTTCGCAGCGATCGACCCAAGGATCTTCTGGCCGGTCGAGCGACACGATTTCGACCGTGTTGCCTCTTTTGCGATGTTCTCTCGAAGTCTGGATGACGTTTTCGATCGGCCCGCCAAAAGCGGGATTGACAGTGATAATCGCGTGAAGGATGCGCAGGCCCATGATCGTGCTTTTTCTGGAGCGCCGACGCGAAGGGCGTCGGTCGGATTGAACGGTTCGAGCGGCCCGTGCCACCGCCATGCGGGCCATCCAATGGCACAGCGGTCAACCGCCCGCCAACGCCGATTGCAGCGTCTTCTTGAAATTCGCGACGGTATTGCGTGCGAGCAGTTTCTCGGCGCCGCCGCCTTCGAGCGGCTGCCTGTGACCGAATGCCGGTGCGAAAGCCTCGTCGATGGCGGCGTTGACGGCGCCGATCGACAGGTCGCCGAGGAGCGGGCCCAATCGATCGTGTCGCGTGAACCAGCCGATAAGCCCTTCCCGCGTGGCGAGAACCGGCTTGCCGAAGCGATACGCCTGGACGAGCACGCCGCTCATGCCGAAGTGGCCCTTGTAGCCGACCCAGACCGCATCGCACGCCGCGAACAGATCGGCTTCCATTTCTGCCGAAATGAAGCGATCGAAGATCGCGATTCGCTCGCCTAACTGCGGCGCGTGTGCCGCGAGGAACGCACGCACGTCGTCGCTCTGGCGCCCTGCCACCACGACAAGCGGATGCGTGTCGCGTGCGAGGCAGGCATTGACGAGTTCCTTGATTCCCTTGCGATCGCTGATCGCACCATAGACGAGGATCGTCAACGCTGGCGGCAACTTCAAGCGCTCGCGCGCCGCGTCGCGCGCGATCGGCGCGACCTCGGGGAACGGATCCGCCAGGTATTCGACGCGGGCACGGAAGCGGGCGCCGCGCGAACGTGCATGCCAAATCGCCAAGGTCGGGTCGATCGTTAGGACGGCTTGCGGCTTGCCTCGGCGCAGGGCAAGAAAATAGAGTTGCCGCTTAACCTGATCGAGCCACGGCCGACGTGGCACCTCCACGCCCATTTCGCGCAAGTGGAACGATTGCCGCATGACGATACAGAGCCACGGCGTGGCGCCGAACGGCGAGCCGAGCAGCCCCATCGCGTTGAAAAAGTAGTCGCCGTATGGCACGACGACAAGGTCGATGCGCCGCTCCCGGCAAGTCGCGCGATAAATTGCTGAAAATGTGCCGTGGAAGCGGAAATCCTGTTTCGCGGCACCCAGGGCGCGATGCACGATCGAGGCACGTATGTCCTGCGGCCTGTGAAAAGAGAACGCCACCTCGGGGCGCTCGATCGCCAATTCCTCGACGACGGGATGCGTCCGGTTCGACGCATTGGTGGCGATGACACAGCTGTAGCCGGACTCTTCGAGGGCTTCCGCGCACCACTTCGCATAGCGCCAGCGATGCCCGGAGAAGTCCGGCTCGATCAAAAGCGCGCGCGGCCTCATGCCTGGGTCCCGACCAGATTTGCAAGCGCGAGCAGATTCTCAGCGAAGAGTTCGGGCGTCCACTCGCTGATTGTCGTTTGCGCGCGATGGGCGAATTGCTCGCGTAGTACCGGGTCATCGCCCAGACGACGCATTCTGTCGGCCAGTTGCTGCAAGTCGCCAGCGCGCACCACGAAGCCATTTACACCGTCGTGCACGAGCTCGTTCGCGCAACCGCATGTTTCGGACACGATCGCCGGGCGCCCTGCCGCCATCGCCTCATTAACGCAGAGGCCCCATTGGTCGTACGCACTCGCCAGGACTAGGAAATCGGCCAGCGCGTAGAACGCGGGCATATCGCGATTGAGCACCTCGCGGAAGATCATGACTTTGTCCGCAAGACCCAGCGCATCAGCCTTCGCGCGGATTACCGCTTCGAGCGGCCCCTGCCCCACAAGCACAAGCGAGACACCCCGCTGCGGCAAGCCAGAGTTCGCGAAGGCCTCGACGACGAGCGGCACGTTTTTGCGTTCGACGAACCTGCTCACACAAAGTACATACTGCTCGGGCAGCGCAAAGCGGCACCGCTCGCTCTCTGCTTGCGCGCGCACGCGGGATGCAGCATCACGGAAGTAAGCAACATCGATGACATCGAAGCCGACACGGGAGCGGTCCATCGGGATACCTAACGACTGCGCGTAGCGGCGGTGCTTCTCGCCGGCGACGAGCGCGCCGTCGAAGCGCGACACGAGGATCCGCTTGAGCGCTTCCTTCACGCGGTGGCGCTTGCCGTCGTCGGCCTTCGAATCCGACATGTAGACAAGCTTGAACCGCCGCATCAGCGTCCGCACAATACACAGGTAAATTGAATAGCTCGTGTTGTAGCCAAGCGTGATTACGAAGTCGGGCCGTGTCGCGCGCACGATTGCGCTCAGGCGGGCAACGACGAACAACCAATGCATCCTGTCTTGGGAGGTGCCCTTGAAGACGGTCACCATCTCCGACGGTGCGTCGGAAAGGAAGCTCATGCGGTTGCTCTGCGGGTAAGCGTAGAAGCTCGTGTGCTCGAACAATTCGACAAGGGATATTTTGAATCCGCGTCGTGCGGCGAGTTGCACGAGCGCTCTATACCGCGGTATGTGATAGTCGCTCAGATTGCCAATGACGAATTGAATGCGCATAGCGGGCGAATGATCGGTTAGCGTTTGGCGACGGCAAGCGGCATGTCGGCCGCCAATGCAACGGACCGCGCGCGGCTGCGCAGATGCGGCAATCGAAGCTGCCCGGCAAACGCAACCCATTCGCGGCTGCCCGGGCTCGATGTGCCGTTGCCGTGCGGCCGTCCAAGCCAGGTTTCACGCGAGGCGGGCAACTGCTCGGCGGCAGGTGCACGTGAGCTGCCGCCGACTGGAAAACACGGTAGGCGGCGCCCAAGACTGCGGCTGGCTCAAGCCTTTGCAGTGTGCGTAGGGGAAATATGCCGGCAGTGGTGGTGCGACGCAATTGCGACTTAAAGAATGGCGGAAAAGCGCTACCGCAACTCTGCAATTTGCCACCGCGGAATGATCCAGGCGCCAACCTCAAAAACAATGCTCAACATTTTTGTCGGACTTTTGTAGGGTACGGAACGCGCTAGCACGCCCCCCTCGTACGGCTCACGCGCTTTCGCGCACGATCAACTCGAAACCGAGGTCGATGGCCGCCTTCGCCGGCACTTGCCGATCGATCAGCGAGAGCAGCAGCTGCGCCGCGGTGCGCCCCATCTCGGCACGCGGCGTTCGCACTGTCGTCAGTCGCGGCACGCAGTCGGCCGAGCCTGCCAGGTCGTTGAAGCCGACGATCGCGACTTGTTCAGGCACCCGAATGCCATGCCGACACGCTTCGAAAAGGGCGCCTTGCGCGAGGTCGTCGTTGCCGAAGAAGATGCCGTCGATATCGGGCCTGCGTTCCATCAATTGCAGAAACAGTTGTCCGCCGAGACCGATCGACGACGGTGCAGGCGTGAGCACATCGAGATCGGACTCGTAAAGTCCATCGCGTTGCAGCCGACGACGAAACCCCTCTCCCCGCTGCATCATCCGCAAGTCGAGCTGCGCGGCGACGAACGCGTTGTGACGGCACCCGCGCGCAATCAAATGGGCGGCCACCGCCTCGCCCGCTGCTGCCTGAGAAAAGCCCACGCAATAGACGCCCTGCGCATCGGCCAGCTCCATCAGATAGACACAGGGCACACCGCTCGCGTCGATGAGCCGCCGCGCCGGTTCCGTGCGATCGAACCCGGTCACGATCAACCCGCTCGGCGGCGAGGCAAGGTAGTGGCGCAGCAGGTCTTCTTCGGCTTCCCGCGAGTAATGCGTATTGCCGATCAGCACCTCGAAGCCGCGCGGGCGCAATACGCCATGAATGGCTTCGAGCGCATCGGTGAATACATTGTTGGTCAGCGAGGGGATCAGCACGGCGACGGCGTCACTGCGTGCCGAGGCGAGCGCACGCGCCGCCGGATTCGCCACGTAGTTCAGCTCGCGCGCGGCCGCCTGGACGCGTTCGACATATTCGGCACCGACTGTCGCCAGGCCGCGCAAGGCACGTGAGGCCGTAATTGTGCTGACACCGGCGCGTCGCGCGACTTCCTCGAGCGTCGGGCGGCCGGTGGCGCGGGTTTTCCTGGGTGTCGGTCTTGTCATGGTGCGGCTAGGATAGCGCTATCCCAAAAGCCCCGCAATGCGCTAAGCTTCCGCACGCTTGGCGCTTGGGCCAAGTCCGGGCGGCCCCTGTAGGCCGCATTTTTTCGGATTCGAAAGACAGCGCTATCTCGCGTCTTTCCGCCTGTTATGGAGGCCTCATTCCATGAACCCGATTGTTCCCGCGCTTGTCGTGATGGGCGTCGCCGGCTGCGGCAAGACGAGCGTCGCGCAGGCGATTGCCGCGTCGATCGGCGGTCGCTTCATCGAAGGCGACGCGTTCCATCCGGACGAAAACGTCGAGAAGATGACGCGTGGCATCGCGCTGACCGATGCGGATCGCGCCGGCTGGCTCGACAGTCTTGCCACCGAACTCGCGCGCGCCAGTGCCGCGGGCGAGCGGCCCGTCCTGGCCTGTTCCGCGCTGAAACGACGCTACCGCGACCGTCTGCGCTCGCGGGTCGCCTCGCTGGGCTTCGTCTATCTCGACGTCACGCGCGAACAGGCGCTTGCACGGATGGGGCAGCGCAAAGGCCACTTCATGCCGACGTCGCTCGTCGACAGCCAGTTCGCCGATCTGGAGCCGCCGTTGGCCGAAGCGCTGACGCTACCCGTCGATGGGGCGCACCCGGTCGATACGATCGTCGCGCGTGCGCTCAGCTGGTGTACGGAGCAAGCCCCTATCCCGCAGCTTGTTGCGGGCCATTGAGATAGCGCTATCTTCAAGCGCAAACGAAGGAGACTAACGGATGACTTCCCCTACGACACCACGCATTGCGAAGCGCCGCTGGCTGATCGGGCTGTTGCTCGGCATCGGCGTGCTCATCAACTACTTCGACCGCATCAATCTGTCGGTCGCTGCGCCGCAGCTCAAGGACGCGTTCCATCTGACGCCTGCGCAGATGGGGCTGCTCTTCAGCGCCTTTTTCTGGCCGTATGCGCTGCTGCAAGTGCCGGCCGGTATCGTCCTCGACCGCTTCGGGGTGACGCGCGTCGGCCGTTGGGGTGCATTTTTGTGGGGCCTCGCCTCGGCGATCACGGCGGTTTCGAGTGGCTTTCTCGGGATCTTTGCTGCACGGGCGATGCTTGGGGTGGCTGAAGCGCCGGGCTTCCCGGTGAGCTCGAAGGCGACCGGTTATTGGTTCCCGCGCAAGGAGCGCGCGATGGCCACCGCGATCTTCGATGCGGCGGCGAAGTTTTCGAACGTGATCGGGGTGCCGCTCGTTGCGTTCGTCGTCGTGGACTATGGCTGGCGTTGGGGCTTCGGCGTGACGGCGCTTTTGAGCTTCGGCTACTTCCTCGCGTTCCTTGCGATCTATCGCGACCCCAGCCAGGACCGCAAGCTCGACCCCACCGAACTCGATCACATTCGCCAAGGCGGTGCTACGCCTGAAGGTACGTCGAACGCCAGCGTCTTCGGCATGCTGGGCTATCTGCTGACGAAGTCGAAAGTCTGGGGGCTCACGATCGGGTTCGCCGCCTATGGCTACTCGTTCTATCTGTTCCTCACGTGGTTGCCCGGCTACCTCGTGCATACGATGCATATGAGCATCCTTACCTCGGCCGGCTATGCCGCCATTCCTTGGGGAGTCGCGACGGTGTCGGACCTCGTTGTCGGTGGTTGGCTCATCGATCACCTGATCGCGCGCGGTCGAGACGAGACGCGTGTGCGCAAGGGCGTGCTCGTGGCGGGCATGTTGTTCGGTCTCGCCGTGCTCGGCGCGACGCAAACCACGAACCCTGTCTGGGCCATCTTCTGGATTTCGATCGCGCTCGGCGGGCTGGCCGCTGCGGCACCGGTCGGCTGGTCGCTGCCGTCGCTGATCGCACCGAAGGGCGGCGTCGGCACGATCGGCGGCATCATGAACTTCGTGAACAACCTGATGGGCGTCGCCGCCCCGATCGTGACCGGTTACATCGTCGGCGCGACCGATTCGTTCACGAATGCATTCATGATTGCGGGCGTGATCCTCGCGGTGGGTATCGTCTCGTTTGTCTTCGTGATGGGCCGCATCGAAAACATCGCGGAGCCCGAAGACGCCGAGCGGGAGCGGCGTGTGTCGGCGGCTTGAGGCAGAAGGTGGGAATCCGGGCTTAGGGTCCGCATCGGCAAACGTCGGCCGCGCCGATATCGGATAGCCGGCGGCGCATCGGCCGCAATGTAAGTGCCCCTATGCCGCACGTCGGTGAGGGGCGCCGCCGTTTCTAGACGGGCATCGATGCCTGCGTTGCCAACCGTTCGATGGTCTCGACGATCGCATCGATCCTGTGGTCCTCGACGCTCAAGCCGCCAGGCCATGACGCCGGATCGATCGTTTGGCACGTGTCGTCTGCGAGCCAGAGCACTTCGGCTTGCGCGTCGTGGCAGTAGAGATCCCCGAGCGGCCAACCGTACCAGACGTCACGCCCGTGCACTGTGCTCACGGCCCCTGCGAGTTCCGGGCGGTAGGCGTCCCAATAGGACTGCGAAGCGCATTTCGGTGCATCGAACACGTAGAGCGAACCGATTTGCGACGACGGTAGGAAGAGCGGTGTCAGCAATGCGCGTTCGCCGCCAAGCGAATGGCCCTCGATATTGATGACCGTCTTCGGCGGCACGGCGGACATCACCCACTGCCAGAGTTCAGCCATCCCGCTGTGGGCGCCCGATGCGACGATGCCGCCACGTGGGGCATGGACCGGCAACAGGTACAGATCGTCGAGCAGATCGACGTTGTTCGCTTCGTTAAAGCGCGTCCCGCTGATCGACAGATAGGTCGCCCCTTCGGCATCGCGCGAAAGTACGGCGCGATGCACGAGATCGCAATGACGGCCCACGAAAGTCAAACCCATCGATTCGAACGCCGCGCGTGCGTCGCTCTCATCGGGCAAATAGGCGGCTTGTGCGCGTTTCGCTGCTGCCAGAAGGAAAGCCCAGTTCACGACGCGGCTCCCACGGCCGATGATGCTGCGGGTGCGCTTGCTGCGGCTTCGCTTGGCTTGGCCGCTGCAAGCTGCTGCTCGATCACGCCCGCTGCGCCGACGATGACCTCGACGCCGACCAGGCTCGTCTGAATGATTGCCTGCGTGGATGCCGGCATCGGCACCGTCGCGAGCACCCTGCCAAGCGCCGGCATCGCCTGGCGTGCGAGACCTTCGACGTCGCTAGCCGTGATCGTAGCGGTGGCTGTGCAGGCCGCTGCGACGGGTTCACGCGCCCGATCCAGCATGGCCGCGGCTTGCTGCGCGGATGATGCATCGGGCAGCGCCATCCCGAGCGCGCTCAATTGCGTGAGTGCGCTTTGGATCGGCGGGCAGGCGAGCTGGGCGATTTGCGGCGCGCCAGTCGCCGGGCGGGCGAGAGGCGGGCCGTCAGGGTGCGGTAGACCACCGAACTGGCGGTGGCGTTGAAGTCCCCGAGCAGGATCGTCGGCCACACGCAGTCGGGATGCTCCAGCCAAGCGGG
>CBJMQH010000016.1:0-21180 GCA_966431825.1 uncultured Trinickia sp. | reverse complement strand
CAAGCACGCGTGCGAGGCCGAGCAGCCCGTGCTTCGCGGCGACATAGGCCGACTTCAGCGGCGAGGCCTCATGCGAGTGCACGGACCCCATGTAAATCACCACGCCGCCGCGGTTGTCGCGGTACATATGCTTGAGCGAGGCCTTCGTGGTCAAGAACGCGCCGTCGAGATGGATCGCCTGCATCTTCTTCCAATCGGAAAAGGCATAGCTGTCGATCGGATTGACGATCTGGATCCCGGCGTTCGAGACGAGGATGTCGATCGAACCGAATTTGTCGGCCACTTCGTCGATCCCGCTATTCACCGCGTCCTCGTTCGTCACGTCCATCGCGATTCCGAGCGCCTTGCCGCCCGATTTCACGATCTCGTCGGCCGCCGCCTGCGCACCCGCGAGATTCAAATCGGCGATCGCGACGGCCGCACCTTGCGCAGCGAGCGTCAATGCGATTTCCTTGCCGATCCCGCTCGCGGCGCCCGTGACGACCGCGGTTTTACCATTCAGACTCGTATTCAACGACGACATGCGTGGCCTCCATTCATTCGAGCAAATGACATCATGGGGCATGGCGCACGGCAAGCTGACCTGACGGCATAGGCCTCTCGGTCGACTGCTGCGCCACGGCCGACTTCGCTATTGTGCATGAACAGCCGCTGCGCGCGCCAAATCCGCGAATCGGCCTTAAGCTGGACCCTTCGCGCCGTCGGCGCACGAGGAGGAACGCATGAATTACCGGAAACTCGGCCGCTCGGGCCTGCAGGTCAGCGAACTGTCGCTCGGATCGTGGATCACTTACGGCACGCAGGTGGACCGTACCCGCGCTCGCGAGACGCTTGCGGCGGCACGCGGCGCCGGAGTCAACTTCTTCGACAATGCCGAGATCTACGCTGGCGGACGCGCCGAAGAAATCATGGGCCAAGCGCTGAAGGACCTGGCGTGGCCGCGTGTCAGCTATGTCGTTTCCACCAAGTTCTTTTGGGGCCTGCACGAGGCGCCGAACCAGTATCACACGCTGAACCGGAAATATCTGCTCAACGCGATCGACGGCTCGCTCGCGCGCTTGCAACTCGATTACGTGGACCTTGTTTTCTGCCATCGGCCCGATCCGAACACGCCGATCGAGGAAACGGTGTGGGCGATGAGCGACATGATCACGCGCGGCAAGGCGCTCTATTGGGGTACGTCGGAGTGGAGCGCCGACGAAATTCGCGCCGCCTACGCAGTCGCCGAGCGGCACCATTTGCACAAGCCCGTCATGGAGCAGCCCCAGTACAACTTGTTCGCACGTCGGCGCGTCGAGCAGGAATACAAACGGCTGTACGAGGACATCGGTCTCGGCTTGACCACGTGGAGCCCGCTCGCCTCGGGCCTACTGACCGGAAAGTATCGCAACGGCATCCCGGCCGGCACGCGCGCCGGGCTCGCAGGGTACGACTGGTTGCGTACGCAACTGACCGATTCGAGCAAGAACGATACGGTCGGTAGACTCTGTCAACTGGCCAACGAACTCGGATGCACCGCGGGCCAGCTTGCGATCGCGTGGGTACTCAAGAACCCGCATGTCAGCACCGTCATTACTGGTGCTTCACGGCTCGAACAGATCGAGGAGAACATGGCAGCCGCCAGCGTCGCAGCCCGTATTACGCCGGCCGTCAAGACCCGGATCGAGGAAATCGTCGGCGATCCATACCAATGATGCCCGGCCGCGCGGCGCGCCCGGCGTATGCGGCGACCCGCCTCGCCGGCGTACAATACGCGCCCGCGCGTTATTTTCAACAGACCGGCCGTCAGGCCCGCCCAACCGCTTTTCGTTTCGTCGCCTCGTCATGCTCAGCTACCGTCACGCGTTTCACGCCGGCAATCACGCCGATGTCCTCAAACATGCCGTCGTGGTGCAGCTGCTGCGCTATCTGAATCAAAAGGATAAGGCCTATTGGTACATCGACACGCACGCCGGCGCAGGGGTCTATTCACTCGTGGAAGGGTACGCGACAAAAACGGGCGAATACGAAACCGGGATCGCCAAACTGTGGAAGCGTGGCGATCTGCCGCCAGCGCTGACCGAATACGTCGAGCAGGTGAGCGCACTGAATGCCGACGGCGAGTTGCGCTACTACCCGGGCTCGCCCTACCTGGCGTGGCGCCTGATGCGCGAACAGGACCGGATGCGGTTGTTCGAACTGCATACGACCGAAATCGATGTGCTGCGCCACAATTTTCGCGACGCCGGGCGGCGCGCGATGATTTTCGCGGGAGATGGCTTCGACGGCATCAAAGCGCTTTTGCCGCCTGCTCCGCGCCGCGCGCTCGTGTTGATCGATCCGTCGTACGAAGACAAGCGCGACTATGCGCGCGCGCTCACGTGCATCGAGGAGTGCCTGAAGCGCTTCGCCACAGGGACGTACGCTGTGTGGTACCCGCAGGTGGCACGCATAGAATCGCAGCGTTTTGCCGAGCAGTTGAAACGCGCGGCGCCGGGCGGCTGGCTGCATGTGACCTTGACCGTATCGCGCCCGCCCGTCGGTGGGCTCGGTCTTTATGGCAGCGGGATGTTCGTCCTGAACCCGCCGTATACGCTCGCGGCGTCGATGAAGGCGTCGCTACCCTACCTCGTCGAAGCCCTGGGTCAGGACGACACGGCACAGTTCCAAATCGAAGAAAAGGCGAGCTGAACGCGATGCGTGCCGGCTGCGCAAGCGGCCTTTCATCTGGCTGCTCCGCCGTTGTCTCGAACCTGTCCGGGCGGCGTTAACCGCACCTGGAGACGGCAACGACCGCTACTCTCCTGTTCCGCCAGGCACGCGATACACCGGGCGAGGCACCGAGCCCGTGCCCGTGTCGCCGCCTCTATGCCCACGGCCGCCACCTGCTGCGGGCACCTCGATATAGGGCGAGACAATCAGCGGCGGCTGCCCGCCCGATTGCAGCTGCACCGGTGCCGCAAATGGCTGAGGCTCCGCAATCGGCCGGCTGTCGAGTGGAGCGTTCTGCAACACGATGCCCGTCTGACCGTCGTTGATGCCGGTACGCGTATCGAGCACGAGCGGCTTGCCGGTCGCCCAAGCGGAAGGAACGACGCCAAGGGAAAGCGCGAGCCCTGCGGCTGCGCAAGCGGCCGAGATGGCACGCCCGGAAAAAAGAAAGCCCATCACGCAAACACCCATCGAAAACACCTGGAAGCAGCCAAAGCTCGATAGACGAGCATTGCAAACGCATGCGTGCGCGCACGCTGTGCCGTTACCTTAGCGCGTGGGCTCCGCTCGCGCCAGCAGGAAAAGCGCGTAGGTCGCCGCAAGACACGGCAGGTGCAGAAAGAACAAAGCCCCGTCGAAACGGGGCCCAGGGGAAGTTTTTACGTGCGGTCGCGACGCACGGCATGCCGAACAGGTCGGCCATGCGGAATCAACGCAGAGGAAACTTAGATCGAATAACCGTTCGATTCGAGCGAGCGCAGGCGGCGCTCCAGATCGACGACGTCGGTCGACGAAGCCAGGTACGCTTCGCGGCGGTCACGCTCTGCCGATTCGAACCAGTTGCTGAGCTTTTCGAGGATGTACGCAAACATGATGTTCTCCAAGGATCGGTCGGTATCCCTAGCGAGTTGAGCATCAGGGATTTCCCGTAAAAGGGTTAACCCCGATTATAGAGAGCACCCAGTTTTTTGCCAGTGAAATGCACGAATGGTGGGCATTCCGCTTCGGAATAGTGCGACGTGCGGTCACATGCGGCAAGAATGCACCTTATTGGTGCCAATATCCGCGACTGGGTTCGCGAGCGTATCGAGGATCGGGCAGTCGGGCCGTGTGTCGCCGTGGCAGTGTTCCGCGAGGTGGGCAAGCGTATCGCGCATTTCCGTCAGCTCGGCGATGCGTCGATCGAGTTCGGCCACATGCTCGAGCGCAATGGCCTTCACCTCGGCACTCGCGCGCGAGCGGTCCTGCCAAAGCCCGAGCAGCTTGCGGATATCGTCGACGAGGAACCCCATTTTTCGCGCCTGCCGGATGAAGCGCAGTGTATGGACCTCGCTTTGCCCGTAAACCCGGTATCCGGCGTCGGTTCGCCCTCGGGGCACGAGGAGCCCCACACTCTCGTAGTAGCGGATCATCTTCGCCGTTACGCCCGACGCTCGTGCCGCCTCACCGATATTCATGTCGCCCCCTCGAATCGATGCATCCAAGCGTATACCTTCCCACGACGGGAAGGTATACGCTTGGCATTTCTGCAAGGCGCCGCACAACGTCGGGTGCGCGTCCGCCGCCAGTCATTGAAAAGGAAGACAGACGATGATCGAATTTCAAGTCGAGGGCATGAGCTGCCAACACTGCGTCGCCGCCGTAACCAAAGCGATCCGCGCCCAGGATGCGCAAGCGCGCGTCGATATCGATTTGGCTCAGGGGCAGGTGCGCGTCGCGTCCGGGGTCGGTGCCGCGCAGCTCGCCGCGGCCATTGCCGACGCCGGATACACGGTTGCGCGCACGTCGGCCGCCGACGGCCACGTCGCCTGATTCACCGATGGCCGACTTTACCGTCGCCCTCATCGGCGCATCGGGGCTCGTGGGTCGTGCGGTTGCGCAGACGCTGGCGGGCCGCCGCGACTGGCGCGTCGTAGGCACGGCGCACCGTCGTGTCGACGCTCGCACGGTGGCACTCGACATACGCGATGGCGCCGCTGTCGACGCCTTTATCGAGCAGGCGGCGCCCGATGCCGTGGTGATCGCCGCAGCCGAGCGGCACCCCGACGTCTGCGAGCAGCAGCCGGCGCTAGCCCGCGCGCTCAATGTCGAGGCCGTTCGTACAATTGCGGCGGCGGCGAACCGGCGCGGCGCATGGGTGCTGTCGCTGTCGACCGACTACGTGTTCGACGGCAGCGCGCCGCCTTATCGCCCCGAAGACGAGCCGACCCCGCTCAACGCCTACGGACGCAGCAAACTCGACGGCGAGCGCGCGCTCGCCGAGACGACCCGCCTCGGCTGCGTGCTGCGGCTGCCGCTGCTCTACGGTCCGATCGCTGCATGGGACGAATCCGCCGTGACGAGCCTCGTGCCGGCCGTGCTCGCAGCGAGCCGTCCCGGCGCAAGCCCCGCTGTCATGGACGCGTGGGCCACGCGTTATCCCACGTTCACGCCCGATGTCGCAGCGGTCATTGTCCAGTTGCTTGCCCGTCATGCTGCCGGTGAAACGATTTGCGGCATCGCTCAGTGGTCCGGCGACGACCCGATGACGAAGTTCGAGATCGCGCGTTGCATCGCGCATGCACTCGCGCTCGACGCGAAGCTCGAACCGCAAACCTCGCCGGCCGACGCGACGCCGCGCCCGCGCGACTGCCATCTCGACTCCGGGCGGCTCACGGCGCTGGGCATCGGCCAACGTACGCCATTCGACATGGCGCTCGCACAGGTACTTGCAAACGCAACGCGCGACCTCGGGCGGCCGCCGGGGTAAAAAGCGGGCGCTGCATCGAGCCAGGCAACGTCAACAAAAATTGCGGCTCGCGAGCGGCATCTCGTCGAGCAAGGCGGACAGATCGACGAGCCGCTGAGCGACGAGGTGCTGCACCTCGCCTTCGCACTGCCATGTGCCGTAGACGGCGAGCAGCGAGGCCCCGAGCACTTCCCTGCGCTGCGTCTCGATGAGACGCGGACGAATGATGACGTTCACGTTGCCGGTCTCGTCCTCGATCGTCATGAAGATCACGCCCTTGGCCGTACCGGGGCGCTGCCGCACCGTCACAATTCCACACCCGCGCGCCAATTGCCCGTTGCGGTAACCGCGCAGCGTCGAGGCCGGCATCAAACGCCTGGCGAGCAAATGACTGCGTAAAAGCGCAAGCGGATGGCGGCCGAGCGTGAGGCCCGAGGCGCGGTAATCCGCCACGATGTTCTGCGCTTCGGACGGCTCGCCCAGGTGAGGCGTGACATCCGGCACAGCCGCCTCGGCCAGCATGTCCTTGCCGGGCACGGCAGCGACCGATTGCCAGAGCGCCTCGCGCCGGTTGCCCGCGAGCTTCGCGAGCGCGTTGGCCTCGGCAAGCACGTGCAGGTCGTGGCGATCGAGCCCGGCCCGCCGTGCGAGATCGTGCACGTTCTCGAACGGCCGCACCGCACGCGCGTTTTCGATACGCTCGGCCGCGCCGTCGCGCATGCCGCGCAGCCTGGCAAGCCCCAACCGCACCGCCGGGCGCACAGCACCGTCCACGGCTTCGAGCGTGCAATCCCATGCGCTTATCGTGACGTCGACAGGAAGCACCTCGACACCGTGCCGCCGTGCATCCTGCACGAGTTGCGACGGCGAATAGAACCCCATCGGCTGGCTGTTCAACAGCGCTGCCAGGAACGCTTCGGGTTCATGACATTTGAGCCAACTGCTCGAATAAGCCAGCAACGCGAAACTGGCCGCATGGCTTTCCGGGAAGCCATATTCACCGAAACCCTTGATCTGCTCGAAGATCGCATCGGCGAAACTGCGCTCGTAGCCCCGCTCGAGCATGCCCGTCACGATCCGGTCGTAGTACTTTTGTAGATCGCCCTTGCGCTTCCAGGCGGCCATCGCCCGCCGCAGCTGATCGGCCTCACCGGCGGTGAATCCGGCCGCCAGAATCGCGACCTGCATCACCTGCTCCTGAAAAATCGGCACGCCGAGCGTGCGCCCGAGCGCGGTGCGCAACGCTTCGCTCGGATAAGTGACAGGTTCGAGTTTCTGCCGCCGGCGCAAATACGGGTGCACGGCACCGCCTTGAATCGGGCCCGGCCGCACGATCGCCACCTCGATCACGAGATCGTAGAACTCGCGCGGTTGCAGCCGCGGCAGCATGCTCATCTGGGCGCGCGACTCGATCTGAAAGACGCCCACCGTATCGGCCTTCGAAATCATCCGATAGGTGGCATCGTCCTCCGACGGAATGTCCTGCATGTCGAACCGCTCGCCGCGGCGCTGCGAAACGAACTCGAGCGCACGCCGGATCACCGACAGCATGCCAAGCGCCAGCACGTCCACCTTTAGGAGTCCGAGCGATTCGAGATCGTCTTTGTCCCACTGAATGACCGAGCGATCGACCATTGCCGCGTTTTCCACCGGCACGAGCCGCGTGAGCTTGCCGCGGCTCACGACAAAACCGCCCGAATGCTGCGAGAGATGCCGCGGAAAATTGAGCAGTTGGGACGCGAGCCGGGCCCAGGCCTGAATCAGCGGCTGCCCGGTGTCGAGGCCCGATTCGGCGAAGCGCGCGAGCAGATCGCTGCTCGTATCGAACCAGTGGTGCGATTTCGCCACGGCATCGACGATCTGCGGATCGACGCCGAGCGCCTTGCCCGTTTCGCGCAGCGCACCGCGGGGCCGATAGGTCGAAACGGCGGCCGCAATCGCCGCACGGTCCCGACCGTACTTTCGATAGATGTACTGAACGACTTCTTCCCGACGCTGATGCTCGAAATCGACATCGATATCGGGAGGCTCGCCGCGCTCCTTGCTGATGAACCGCTCAAACAGCATGTTGCCGCGTGCCGGATCGACCTCGGTAATACCGAGGCAGTAACAGACGGCCGAATTGGCTGCCGATCCACGCCCCTGACACAGAATACCCTCGCCGCGCGCATAGCGGACGATGTCGTAGACGGTGAGGAAGTACGGCTCGTATTCGAGTTCGCCGATCAATTCCAGCTCATGCTCGATCTGCTGTTGAACCGGATACGGGATACCCGCAGGAAACCGCCGCTGGGCGCCGGCATAGGTTTCCCGCCGCAGATACGCTGCCGCCGTGAACCCGGACGGCACGAGCTCGTCGGGATATTCGTAGCGCAATGTATCGAGCGAAAACGTACAGCGGCCTACGATCGTGATCGTTTCGCGCAACGCTTCGACGGGATAGAGATTGGCGATACGCAAGCGCGAACGCAGATGCTGCTCGGCATTCGGCGCAAGCGCATAACCGCACTCGTGCACGGGCTTACCGACACGAATCGCCGTCATCGTATCCTGCAGCGGCTTGCGCGAACGCACATGCATCAGCACGTTGCCGAGCGCGACCACGGGCACGCCTTGGCCGGACGCGATGTATTCGATCGCGCCGCGGTGAATATCATCCATCGCGCGCTGATGCAATACGAGGCCTACCCACGCCCGCCCCGGAAACGTCGCATCGAGCCACTCGACCTGCGCCTGCAGCACGGTTTCTTTCGCCGGGAATTCGGGCACGAGAATCGCCAGACAATCAGGCATGCCGCGCAGATGGGCGTGCGTGCGCTCGGGCCGCGACAAATCTTGCGGCGTCAGCCGATATTCGCCCTTCGGCGCACGCATGCGCGCGAGCGTAATCAGTTCCGAGAGGTTGCCGTATCCCTCCCGGTTCTGGGCGAGCAGGACAAGTCCGAACGCGGGGGAGCTGTCAGCGTTGCACAGCCGAAAATATGAGCCGATGACGAGCGGCAGCCCTGCTTCCTTCGCCGCCACATGCGCGCGTACGGCGCCCGCAAGCGAGCATTCGTCGGTAATGGCAAGCCCCGCGTAGCCGAGTTGCGCGGCGCGCGCGGCCAACTCTTCGGCATGCGATGCACCGTGCAGGAAAGTGAAGTTCGAAAAACAGAAAAGCTCGGCGTATGCCGGCAGCGCACTGAAGGTCAGGTCCATTTCCGCTCACCCGAACAGACCATGCAGATACCAGCTCGGACCTTCGGCTTCCGCCTCGCGGCTGCTCATACGCTCCCGATAGATCCAGTAGTAGCTGCTGTCTTCACCCTGCGCGACGAAATAATCGCGGGTGACGAGTTGTCCGTCGAACCAGCCCGACTCGATCCGCTCGGCCGGCGAAACGATCTTGAGCGGCGAGCCATAGAAAGGCCGATGGTGGCGAGTCAGCAAACGGACCGGCGCTTCGAGCATCCACGTGGGCCGAGGCAGCCCCGCCGGCAATGCGATCTTGCGTGCGACACTACCCCGGGCCCCGGCCGGCTTCGATGCATGCGGTGCCGCCTTTTGCGCAGGCCCTCGCACGAGCGGTGCCGCCGATATCCAGCGATTCGCGACTTCGGGCCGATAATCGTCGGCCGGAGCCGGACACAGCACATTGTCCTCGCCCAATCTCGACACGAGCAGTTCGACGAGGCGTGCATGTTCCTCTGGCGAACCGCCCGGCTGCGGGAATAGATCCGCGGCCACGGGCAGCGCCGCTTCGACATCGACCGCCTCGAGCGTGAGCGCAATGATCGGCGCATCGAGCGTCACGCGGTGTAGCCGCTCCTTGAGAAGACGCAGCAAATGGCCTTCATGCCAAGTCGGCTCGCCAAGCGCAATCGTCACACGCGCGGGAGCGCGTGCCTGGCGCCCCCGTTCATATTCGAGCGACAGCGTGATGGCCGATACAGCCAATTGCTTCGCGCATAGCCAGCCGCACAGTTGCGCAATGAGCCGGTGGGCCGCGAACAATGCGCCGTCCGCATGTTCGAGCCGGTCGGGCAACTCCATACGCGCGGAAAATTCGGGCGGCAGTTCGAGCCAGTCGAAAAGTTCCGGTGCCGTACCGAAAGCGCGGTCGATCGAATCGAGCAGGTGCTCGCCGCAGCGCCGCTGCAGCCCGGCGCGCGGCAGCCGGCGAACATCGGCGATCGTCTCGCAGCCGAGACCGCGGAACCAATCGGCAAACGGCCGGATTTCAGGAACGGCAAAGAGCGGCAGCGCCGACAGCACGCGATCGAGCGACGGCAGCTGCACGAGGCGCCGGTTGCCGGCATGTGCCAGCAGCCACGCCCCCTGCCCCGTCGGTGCGACGCTCACGCGCGCCGTCACACCAAACGTATCGAGCACCGTTTTTGCCTGCCGCGTGAGCGCGCGCAGGCCCCCGAACAAACGCAGGCTCGCCCCCACCTCGACGATGACGGTCGCCTCGTCGAGCAACGCAACGTCGGGTGAAAAGCGCATCAACGCAATACCGACGTCGCGTTGCAAAGCCGCTTCTCGCGCCGCCTCGCGCTCGTCGTACTGAGCGTCGGGCGCCAGCGTCAACGCTCCGGCACGCCGCATGCCCGAACGCACGCCGGCTGCGCGCGCCACAGCGTTGGCCATGATCACGACTTCCTTTTCGATGACCACATGCGCACGAGCGGATTGCGCTTGCGCCGCCGCGTCGCCGAACGCCTCATCAACCGACCAGTTCGGCCGGAAGACTTCGAGCGGCAACCTCGGCAAGTGGACGGCGAGAAAGACGCGCATGACGGGAAAACAGAACAGGGGTGGGTTGAAGCGAAATCGACAAAGGCTCGGCGCGTATAGGCCCTCGTCGCTTGACGATATCGACCGTCAGTCCATCCGCAGCAGGCCGCAACGCAAGCCGCAGCAGCGCAGGCGTGGCATCTTGCGCGACGGCCAATGGCCGCACCATGACAAACAGCGTTTCCGACGACTGCGCGGCCAGATGCAGCCGCCGCAACGACGACGCCTGGGCATACTGCGCCCAGAACACCAGTGCGCCGCAACTGCCCGCCCGCAAAATCTGTTCGGCCGCCCACAGCGAATCGGCCGGTCGCGGCGCACGGATATGCAGCAACGGGTCGAGCGGCAGCCCGATATACCCGAGACCGAGACCATGCGGCACATGGGGTGGCTGCACGAGCGCGATCGGTCGGGCCCCGAGCAGGCTCAGGGCCGGTTGCAGCAGCCGCATTTCACCGATACCCGCCTGTTGGACGAGCAGATCGATGAGCCCACCCAGCGGCCAGCCCCCGCCCGGCAATTCGGCCGACAATGCCGGGTAGCCTGTTTCCACGACGCGCCCATGCCCATGCGCGAGCTGCGAGGCACGCCACAGCGACGGATGGATTTCTTCGGCACGAACGGAAGCGGTGGGCATGACGCGTACAATACTGTATATCTGTACAGTATCTTACACGCAATTCTGCCGGGGATGAACAGGGACTTTTTTCGCGGGCACCACCCCGGGCGGCAACGGAATCGTGATGCGAACCGTCGTACCGTTGCCCGGCATCGATTCGATGTCGAACCTGCCCCTCACCAGATAAGCCCGCTCGCGCAAGCCGACGAGGCCGAACGAATTGCGCTTGCGCGGTCTTGTCAGATCGAAGCCCACGCCATCATCGCGGATCACGAGGGCAAGCTCGGACTCGCTGCAGCTCACCTCGATATCGACATGCAACGCATGGGCATGCCGCGAGATATTCGCCAAGGACTCCTGCATGATCCGGAACGCTGTAGTGGCATACGGCTCGGGCAAATCGAGATCGGCAGGCACGATCCGCAACGCGCACGCGATCCGATACCGCTGTTCGAACCCTTCCACGAGTGCTTGCGTCGCTGCGACGAACCCGAGGTCATCCAGCATCAACGGCCGCAAATCCGAGGCGATCCGGCGCGTCGATGCCACCGCAGCATCGAGCACGCCCTGCATCCCGAGGATACGCGTTGCACGCGAACCGTCGTCGCGCGGCAAGTGCTCTGCCAGCCAGCCCAGATCGATCTTCAGCATGGCCAGCGCCTGCGCGAGTTCGTCGTGCAGCTCGCGTGCGATCCGGCGCTTCTCCGCCTCGCGTGCATCGGAGCTGATGGCGGACACCTCGCAGAGCTCTTCGCGCGACTTCTCCAGTGCCCGCTCGGCGCGCTCGCGCTCCGTCACTTCGCGTCGCAGCATCTCGTTGGACGTCAGCAACTCGGACGTCCGCGCCGCCACCCGGTCTTCCAGCAACGCCTTCGCTTCGTTCAGCTCGACGGTTTTTTCCTGCACGCGCTTGCGTTCGCGCCGCTCGCCTTCGAGCGCTCTCACGGTGCTCGCGTAGAGCTTCCCGTTCTCGAGCAAAAGCGCAAAGAGGACGCCCCCGGAGGCAACCAGACCGTAGATACGCCCCGCGTAGAAACCAAGATCGAAGCGGCCATGGTTCAGGAGCGCCGACAATGCGATATCGAACACCCAGACGACCAGTACGAGCATCACCCACAGATCGAGGATCGAGTGAGCGCGTTTGTGCCACAAAGCCGCCAGCGCCAGCAGATTGAGCCCCCAGACGATCGCCACGACGATCCTGATGCTCGAGCGCGTCACCGGCCCGTTCATGATCGGCGGCAACAGGTCGTGTCCTGCTGTGGAGAACACGACAAATGCAACGGTTGCCGCAAACGCGGCCGCGATACAGGCGAGCACCGGTGCTAGCGCCTGTCCGGTGTGCGGTTCGCTTTCACCGTCGCCGTCACGCGACCGGACCAACGTGTAGGCGATCACGGTCAACGGAAACCCGCCGTGCCAGAACATATAGAGCCAGGCCGTCGTCTGCTCGCCGGCGCCGAGCATACCGGTTGGCGAAAAAAGGCCGGGAAAGCTCAGCGTATGCGCAGCGGCCATCATCGCGGTAAACAGATAGCCCCCCGCCAGCACGAGCAGCGAGCGCGAACGCAGAATCGAAAATTGACCGAAAAGCAGGACGGCCGTCACCAGGTCGTCGATAACGATCGCCGACTGATACACGGGAATGAACGCCCATACGCGAGGCAGTTGCACGCTCGCGAATGGCGCGAGCGTCACGAACAGGACCGCCGAGACGACCAGCAATACGACGGCAAGGCGCTTCTCGCGCCGGCCCGGCGAAACCGTCGACATGAACAGCTGAGATCTATCGGTCTGCTCGACCATCCCGTCTCCCCGTGGCCACAGGCTACCCGCGCGGGTTCGTGCCTTGCCCGCGCTCCTCAGGAAAGGATATGACAACTTGGCGATGACCGGGTGACTCCATGCTGCCGTGCGCGTGCCCGCCCAATCCTGCCACGCGCTCACGAATCGCGAGCCACTGTGCCGCATCGCCGGCAGTCGCCTCGTCTTCGTCTTGCCGCTCTTCGTTGAAAGTCAGGACAAAACGCCCATCGGCCCGATGCAGCGAAAGAAATAGCCGGGCATCCCGTCCGCGCTGCACTGCAGCGTCGAACAGCTCTTCCGCCACACGATAAAGCACCGTAGCGACTTCCCGCTCCACCGGCACTTCGTCGATTTCATGACTGACCAGCACCCCATAGCGCGAACGTACGTCGTCCGCCAGCCATTCGAGCGCTGCACACAGTCCCAGATCGTCGAGCATCGGCGGCCGCAGCTCCGAAGCCATCTCGCGGACGAGATACACGAGTTCGTCCACGAGTGCGTCCACCTTCGAACCGACCACCGCGACGCTCGCGCCTTGCGCATTGCCTTCGAGTACCGCCATTTCCATCTTCAATGCCATCAGCGGCTGCCCGAGCCCTTCGTGCAACTGGCGCGCCAGGCGGGCACGTTCTTCCTCCCGCACAAGATCGAGCTTGCGCGTGAGCGTGCGTAACGCCCACTGCGATTCGCGCAACTCACGCTCAGCGGCACTGCGCGCCTCGTCGATCCGGCGGCGTTCGGTCACGTCGCGCATCACGACCGTGTAAAGCACCTTGCTTCGAACCGTCGCCTTCGATATCGAGGCTTCCACCGGAAATTCGGCACCGTCCGCACGCAATGCATTGACCTCGCGCCCGCTGTTCATCGCGCGGGCACGCGAGATGTCGTTGCCGAACTCGGCAACGTGGCGCGCGTGATCCTCACGATAACGATCCGGCATCAATCGCGCGAGATCAGTACCGATCACTTGATCGGCCGCGTAGCCGAACATGCGCTCCGCGGCCGGATTGAACGACATGATGCAGTGGCGGGCGTCGATCGTGATGATCGCATCGGCCGCGGCGTCGATGACGGCGCGCTGCTGACTCTCGCGCTCTGCCGCCCAGGCCATCGCACGTCGCATTCGCGCGAGCATGACAAGCGCGACGGCCAGGCAAAGCAACGCCACTGCGGTCATAAGGACGGCGAACGATGCAGTCGATTCAAACATGCCTTCAGAAGAGCCCGCGATGGCGCCGCGCGACGCACCGGTACGAAAAAGCCCGGTCGTGCCGCGAAACGGCGGTGACAGTGCGAACGCCCGCACTGGAAAAGCCCTGACCCGCCAGCGATCGCTCGGGCGTTTTCAGTGCGGGGCGCGCCCGCCGTCGCGCCGAACCGACACTGTTTTCGCGCCGCTGTCGGCTCGGCCTACGGAAACGAGCAACCGCACGCGCGCGCCCGCTCTCGCCTGCCTTGCGCATTCGCCGTATCCCGGTCAGATGAGACACGCAGCCTACCGCGCGTCTCGCGAGCGTACATGCGCCTGCGGCACGGAAATCTGATCCAGATCAAGCCCTACCCAACTATCGGGCTTTCCTCGCCGACAACCCGCGCTGAACTGACGACACACCTGTTTATTTATACAGTAATATGTATCGAAAAGCCGGCCGACCGCGCGCTCGCCTACGCGATGGCGGCCCGCGCCCGCCACTGCACTACGGCATTTCGTAGCCGTGCGGCAGACCCGTCGATCCGGCCTGCGAGCGACTACGAAACGCCGAACGGCGTGCCTTCAGTGCGCTCAATAAAATCGTTTCACGCGGCGTTCCGGCCCATCCCGGCCCGCCCCCTTTCGAGCGGCAGTGCGTGCGCACCGCCGCCAACGGTCCGGCACCGCGACAGCTTGAAGACAACGACAGGAAAGCGCATGTCCTACTCAGAGGTCATCGACCCGATTTTCCCTTTCACCGATCTCGACGCGCCGACGGCCGTGGAGGTCGATCGGCCGGAGCGTAGATCGCCGGTGCGGTGTGAAATCCGCTACCTCGACGAAGCCGAGGTGGCGCCGCGCCTGCGCGACGACCCGCCCGGCGAGGCGACGTTCGTCGCGGCCCAGCTCAGTGCCGCACGCACGCCCGAAGAGCGCGTGCGGATCATCCGCGGCATCCTTCACGTCATCGGCTTCAAGGGGCTCGGCTATGCCGCGCTGAAACTCAACCATGCGGGCGAACCGGAGCGCGCCTATCTGTTGCGCGACTATCTCGCGACGACACTGCTGCCGCATGCGCTCGAAGGCGGCTATCTGCTGCGCGACCCGCAGATGCGTCTCGCATTCGAGTCGAACCGTCCGCACATCTGGGACATGCATTCGCTTGTACACGCCTCGCGCAAGGACGGTATCGACCCGCCGCTGCGGCGCTACTTCGACAGCATGCGTGAGAACGGGCTCGCGAGCGGCATCGCGTTCAGCCTGCCGATCTCGCGCACGCCACTGCGCGCGCTGATCCTGCTCGCCGGCCCGCCCGAGCACGGCGACTGGATCACCGACAGCGTCGTCACGCAAGCGATCGGTCTCGGCTTGTCGCTGCATCAGCGCTGCGCCGCCTATGTACAGGAGGCGTCGCGCCGCGAGTCCGTCAGCGCCATTTCGGACCTGCAGCAGCGTATCCTCGGCGCAGTCGTGGTCGGCATGTCCGACAAGGAGATCGCCGGGCGCCTCAGCACGACCGTGCACAACGTCGACTATCACCTGCGGCAGCTGCGCGAGAAGTTCGGTGCCCGCAATCGCAGCCACCTCGCCTATCTGGTCGGCAAGAGTCAGGTGGTCTGACGGCCTGCCTGGAGGCCGATGCCCTCGCCTTCCTGTTGCCAGCGCCAGCGCCCGGCTACATAGGCGAGCTGCGCACGATTCTCGACATTGAACCGGCGCTGCAGCGCCTTCACGTGGTAACTGATCCGGTGCAGCGGCGTAGCGAGCGCCTCCGCAATCTCGTTGTCCGACAGCCCCTTCACGAGCCGTTCGAGTACCGCGATCTGGCACGCCGACAGCGCGACTTCGCGCGCGTGCCGAGCCCGTGCCTCGACATAGGGCTGCACGAGCCGATGCACATGCAAGCTCACCGCAAGGGCACACCCCAGCACGCGATCGTCGATCCAACGCGTGTCGTGCGCCTCGGAAGTCATGCTGATGGCGATGCGCAAGTCCGCCTGGGGCGCCGAAAGGTTCAGCAGCAACCCGCAATTCATGGCCTGGGCACGCAGAGCCTGTGCGAGGCGACGCACTCGCAGATCATTGACGTCGACGTCTTTTTCTAATTGTTCGACCTCCCAAATGATCGGCAAGCCCGTTTTGCGCAATGCACCAAGCCGCGGATCGTATTCGAAATACCGATCCTTGAGGTAGCTGGTGGTAAAAAGTACATTGCTCATTTCACGCATCAAATAAGCACGCAATATTCGGCGGCCTATGGTTTCGAATGCGATGTAGGTCAGCGTCGCAAAGCCGGCCTGCCGAAGCCGGTCTCCGCTGGCGCGCAACGCTGCGACGTGCAGGCCCATGTCCGCACCCGGGTCGAGCTGAGCCAAATGCTCGAGCGCGTCGGCCTGCGAAAACCATACGAGCGTGGGGAAATCCTCGTCTTGTGCCATGTGGCGCTGCCTCATATGCCGATTCTGTTTTTTATGCGTATTATTACGCGATATTACGTAGCACTGTGCAATGCGCCATTAGCCTGCTGCACGGTACCGTGATACGCGACTCTCGACCGGAGGCACAATCGATGCACCACCCCGCATGGCGTGAGGATGATTCCGCAATCGCCTGTTTCGATCGCGATGACGACGTACCGCCCCCGGAGCGCGCCGCTGCGATCGACGTCCTTTGGTGCCACGATACCAACCTGCCGGGTGCGCCGTTACGACAAAACCAGCACCTCGGCATCGCCGCGGCGCTCGCCGGTGCGCATAGCGCGGCCGAACGCAGCCGCATGGTGAGCGGCATGCTCCGGCTCATCGGCTTTTCGACCTTCGCCTACTTCGCGCTCGAGATGACGCGTGAACGTGTGGACCGCCTTTTGCTGCACGAGGCGTTCGTTCCCGCCGCCTACCGCGGCGACTACGTCCGCCAACGCTACCATGAGATCGATCCGCGGACACTCGGCGCGCGCCGCGCGAATCTCCCGATCGTCTGGGATCTTCAACAATTGCGCAAGGAAAGCGATGGTGCAGTCCGCTCCAGCGCCAATGGTAGCGGCATAGAGGGCTTTCTCGCGACGATGAGCGACGATGGCATGAGGAGCGGCCTCATGTTCGCGATGGCCATTCCGTCCACGCGCCTGCACGCGTTCATGAGTTTCACGGCGCCGCAGCGCAGCCGCGACTGGATGACCTCGACGACAGTAGAACAAGCACTCTCGCTCGGCGTCTCCGTCCATGCTTTCGCATCGCCGCAGCTTGCCGCTGCGGCGAACGCGCGGCCGATCGACGGCCTGAACCCGTTCGAACGCGAGTTGCTGATCGGCATTGCAGAAGGGGCATCGGACAAGGAGATCGGGCGCCGCCTCGATACGACGGCCTATAACGTCGACTATCACTTGCGCAAGCTGCGCAAGCGCTTCGGCGTGGCCAATCGTATCGAGCTGACCTACCTTGCCTCCAGGCTCGAATTGATCTGATCCTGTTTCCGCCTCAACGTGCAACGGGCTCCACGGCCTTGAGCCGATTCGACAAGCGCACGGCCTCGAAGTACGAGGGGTTCGGCGGACGCTTCAGGTAGCGCCCCCCGCCGCGCTGCGCGCGCAAATCCCCGTCGGCCCACGCAAGGTGACCATGCGTGATCGTATGGGTCGCCGCGCCTTCGACTGCGATGCCCTCGAACACGTTGAAATCGACGTTCTGATGATGGGTCGCTGCCGAGATCGTCCGGCTCGCACGCGGATCCCAAACCACGATGTCCGCATCGGCCCCGACGGCGATCGCGCCCTTGCGCGGGTACAAATTGAAGATCTGCGCCGCATTGGTCGACGTCACGCGCACAAATTCGTTCGGCGTGAGCTTGCCCGCATTGACGCCGAAGTGCCAGAGCACGGCCATACGGTCTTCCACGCCGCCGCAACCGTTCGGAATCCTCGTGAAGTCGTCGCGCCCCATCGCCTTCTGCGAAGCACAGAATACGCAGTGATCGGTTGCCGTCGTCTGCAGGTGCCCGGCCTGCAAGCCGTGCCACAACGCCTCGCGGTGGCCTTCGGTACGAAACGGCGGGCTCATCACATGGGCCGCCGCGCGCGTCCAGTCGGGATCGCGGTACACCGACTCGTCGATCACCAGATGCCCGGCCAGCACCTCACCGAATACGCGCTGCCCCTCGCTGCGCGCGCGGATGATCGCATCGAGCGCGTCCTTCGCCGACACATGGACGATGTAGAGCGGGACCCCGAGTACCTGCGCGATACGGATCGCGCGGTTGGCGGCCTCGCCCTCGACCTCGGGCGGCCGCGACAGCGGATGCGCTTCCGGTCCCGTGAAGCCACGTGCCAGCAGCTCGCGCTGCAAACGGAAGACGAGCTCGCCGTTCTCGGCGTGCACGGTCGGCAATGCGCCCAACTCCAGCGCGCGCATGAAGCTGTTCACCAGTACTTCATCGTCGGCCATGATCGCGTTTTTGTAGGCCATGAAGTGCTTGAAGCTCGATACGCCATGCTCGTGCACGAGCTGGCCCATGTCGCGATGCACGGTCTCGTCCCACCAGGTTACGGCAACATGAAAGCCGTAGTCGGCCGCCGCCTTTTCGGCCCAGCCGCGCCACGCGCGAAACGCGTCCATCAGCGCCTCGTGCGGATTCGGAATCACGAAGTCGATGATGCTCGTCGTGCCGCCGGCCAGCCCGGCGGCCGTACCCGTATAGAAATCGTCGCTCGCCCGCGTGCCCATGAACGGCAGCTCCATGTGCGTATGCGGATCGATCCCGCCGGGCATCACGTATTGACCGTGCGCGTCGACAACAGTCGCGCCCGCCGGCACTTCGAGGTCCGCACCGATTTGCGCGATCGTGCCGCCGTCCGCGCTGTCATGACAGAGCACATCGGCACGGTACGTGTCGTTCGCATCGATAACGGTGCCGCCGCGTATCAGGATTGCCATGCTGATCCTCCTTCGTTGTCTCGCCAAAACGGGCGGCGGAAAAGGCGTGCTCACTCGTCACGCCGCCCCAGCATCAAACCTGCAGCACACGGACACGCGTGCCGCCCGCCACCTTCATCCAGACGCCGTAGACGATCGCGGCCAACACGAGCCCCACGAACCAGGCGTAGGTATACAGGCTCTTGAACAGGTCAGGCACGTTCGGGAATACGGACGGAAAGGCCGTGTTCAGAAAGCCCGGGAGATTAGGCAGCACGCCGACCGCAAGCGCTGCGACGGCAGCCGGATTCCAACCGCCGAGATACGTATAATCGCCGCGCTCGTCGAACAGTTCGCGATGATCGAGCTGCGTGCCGCGCACGAGAAAGTAGTCGACCATCATGATGCCGGCGACAGGTCCAAGCAGTGCCGAATAGCCGACGAGCCAGGTGAAGATGTAGCCCTGGGTCGTAGCGAGAATCTTCCACGGCATCATGACGATCGCGATCGTCGCTGTGATGAGCCCGCCGGTCTTGTACGAGATCGCACGCGGCCAGAGGCTCGAGAAATCGTAAGCAGGACCGACGAGATTCGCGGCGAGGTTACAGCACATCGTGTCGAGCGTCAGGATCACGAGCGCCAGCCCCACACCGATGCCCGTCATGCGGCTCGTCAGATCGATCGGATCCCAGATCGCCTTGCCGTAAATCACAACGGTGGCCGAGGTTACGACCACCGAGATCACCGAAAGCAATGCCATCGGCAGAGGCAGGCCGATGGCCTGGCCGACCATCTGATCGCGCTGTGTGCGCGCAAAGCGCGTGAAATCGGGGATGTTCAGTGCGAGCGTTGCCCAGAAACCCACCATGGCCGTCAAACTCGGCCAGAACGTGCCCCAGAAGAGGCCCGCCTTCTTGCCGCCGGCGGCGAATTGCGACGGTGCAGACAACATCGAGCCGACGCCGCCCGCCTTCGAAGTTGCCCACCAGACAAGTGCAATGCACATCACGACCTTGATCGGCGCGGACCAGCTTTCGAGCCATCGGATCGAGTCGGTGCCGTTCACGATGAAATAGATCTGGATGGCCCAGAAGAACAAAAAGCACGCTGTTTGAGCGGCCGAGATGCCGAGCACGGCTATCGGGGCGCCCTGCAATGCGTTGCCGGTCAGGATGTTGAGCAGCGTATAGATGGCGCTGCCGCCGAGCCACGTCTGGATGCCGTACCAGCCGCACGCAACGACGGCGCGCAACAACGCAGGCAGTTTCGCCCCCTGCGTGCCGAACGATGCACGCACGAGCACCGCATAGGGGATGCCGTGCTTCGCACCGGCATGACCGATCAGCAGCATCGGCACGAGCACGATCAGATTGCCGAGCAGCACCGTCACGACGGCTTGCCACGGCGACATGCCCTGCTCCGTGAGTCCGGCCGCCAACATGTACGAGGCGATATTCATGACCATGCCCACCCAGAGCGCCGCGAAGTGATACCACTTCCAGGTCCGCTGTACGGCGCGCGTCGGCGCGAGATCGTCGTTGTAAAGCGTGCTGCCGGTCATGACCGCCTCAGGCGGCACGGTGTCCCTTCCCACAGACTGATTCATTGAGCGTTCTCCAACCGTCGCAAACAAAAAGGAACCGGCGCACCGTCTTCCCGCGGCGCGTCCGGCAGGGGTTTTTCCGCGTCAAGCCGCTTCGGCCGGCACATCGTCGCTGCTTTGCACCGCACGCGCCGGGTTGTTCGGATGTGTCGTCCAGTTCGCGTAACCGCCATCGTCGACGCGCTCCATCGTGATGCAGCCGTCGACAGGGCACACGTGCATGCACAGATTGCAGCCCACGCATTGCGCGTCGATTACTTCGAAGTGCCGCACGCCGTCCTTTTCGCGTGTGATCGCCTGATGCGAGGTGTCTTCGCAGGCGATATGGCACAGCCCGCATTGAATGCAGCGATTGGGGTCGATGCGTGCCTTGATGTCGTACTTGAGGTTCAGGTACTGCCAGTCGGTTACATTCGGCACGGCCTTGCCGCGAATGTCGTCGAGCGTTGCATAGCCCTTCTCATCCATCCAGTTCGACAGGCCGTCCGCCATGTCGGCGACAATCCGGAAGCCGTAATGCATCGCGGCCGTGCAGACCTGCACGCTGCCCGCGCCGAGTACGATGAACTCGGCGGCATCGCGCCACGACGAAATGCCGCCGATGCCCGAAATCGGCAATCCCGGCGTTTGCGCATCGCGCGCAATCTCCGCCACCATGTTCAGCGCGATGGGCTTTACCGCCGGACCGCAGTATCCGCCGTGCGTCCCCTTGCCGTCGACACTCGGCAGCGGCGCCATCTGATCGAGATCCACGGCCACGATCGAGTTGATCGTATTGATGAGCGAGACGCCGTATGCGCCCCCTCGATAAGCGGCACGCGATCCGAGCAGGATATAGGTGATGTTCGGCGTCAG
>CBJMQH010000015.1:0-21347 GCA_966431825.1 uncultured Trinickia sp. | reverse complement strand
ACAAGCACGTTGGAGCGGGAACGATGGCGGGGAGAATTGCCGTAAAAGGGCTCGCGTCGGCCAAAGGGGCCGCGAGCCGCAAGGGCACATGCGAACACGGCATCAAAAAGAGGGCGTCACACGGGCGGTGCGCATCGGGCCGTCGGACCTCTCGGGCTGCAGCCGGCGCGCGACGTGTCGTACACGTGCCGGCCGGGGCAAGCGCCGTGCGCTTTGACACGGCATTGGGCCCGATGGACGGTCGACCGCCGCGCACGGTGGTGTCGCCATCTTTTTGACGTCGCCTGTGGCGCGCCGCAACTCGCAGCACGCCGAAAAAGGGGCGCTCGCCGTAAATTTCGCAATCGGCAGCCCGGTTCGGCTCGGGCTCGCCTGATGAATTCTTTTTTACCAAAATTCCGTTACCGTCGAAGCCGACCCCGACCGAACGCGCCTGTGGGCGCCGTCCCTGCCGCGTGCGAGCTTCGCGCGTGCAACTCGTTGCTTATTTATATTCCGGGCAAGCAACCCGCCCTTGGGTACTGCAAGCAAGTAAAATAACAGGTTCTTGCTTCGCCCCCGAAACAATTCGCGCGGCACCCGGTACAACCGCCTGGCGGCCTCGAATCGCTGGGGCAAATTATATTCAGAATGAATGAGTTAGGCAAAATATCCCAGAAATCGGTCGCAAGCGACCAAGTCTCGATGATACAGGTGGATGAGGGGGCGGCCGGGCAGCGGATCGACAATTTTTTGTTGCGCGTCTGTAAGGGCGTGCCGAAAAGCCACATCTACCGGGTCTTGAGAAGCGGCGAAGTGCGCGTCAACAAGGGGCGCGTCGATGCGAAGTACCGGCTGGCCGTCGGCGACCTCGTGCGTGTGCCGCCGATGCGCATCGCGCAGTCCGCGGCGCCCGAGATTCCGATGCCGGCGCCGGCCGCCGAGTTCGAGGTGCTGTTCGAGGACGAGTCGCTGCTCGTCATCAACAAGCCGGCCGGGGTGGCCGTGCACGGTGGCAGCGGCGTCGCGTTTGGCGTGATCGAGCAACTGCGCGAAGCGCGACCGGCGGGCCGGTTTCTCGAGCTCGTCCATCGGCTCGACCGCGAAACCTCGGGTATCCTCGTTCTCGCGAAGAAGCGGGCCGCGCTCGTGGGGTTGCATGAGCAGATCCGCGAGAACCGGATGGACAAGCGCTACTACGCCTGCGCGCACGGCGAGTGGGCCAGCGATTGGGGCCGCCGCCGGGCCGTCAAGGAGCCGCTGCACAAGTATCTGACCCCCGAGGGTGAGCGTCGGGTCCGCGTGCAGCCGGACGGGCTGCCGTCGCATACGGTGTTCAACCTCATCGATCGCTGGCCCGGCTACGCGCTCGTCGAGGCCGAACTGAAAACGGGGCGCACGCATCAGATCCGTGTCCATCTCGCCCATTTGGGGCTCCCGATCGTCGGCGACGCGAAATATGGCGACTTCGCGCTGAACAAGACGTTGGCGCGCGCGAATGCGCGGCCGTCGATCAAGCGGATGTTCCTGCACGCGTACCGGTTGCGCTTTACGCATCCTGTAACGGGCGTGCCCGTGCAGATCGATGCACCGCTGCCGGCCGAATGCCGCCGTTTCATCGAACAACTGACCGCACTACGCGACGAGGCGCACGCAGCATGGCACGACAGCAATTTGACCTGATCGTCTTCGACTGGGACGGCACGTTGATGGATTCCACCGCGCACATCGTGCGCAGCATCCAGGCGGCGTGCCGCGACCTCGATTTGCCGGTGCCCGCCGACGAGGCGGCGCGCTACGTGATCGGCCTCGGGCTGCGCGACGCGTTGCAGATCGCCGCGCCGACGCTCGAGCCGGCCGACTATCCGCGTCTTGCCGAGCGCTATCGCTACCACTACCTGATACGCGATGCGAAGACCGAATTGTTCGACGGCGTGCGCGAACTGCTCGGCGAGCTGCGCGAGGAGGGCTATCTGCTGGCCGTGGCAACGGGCAAGAGTCGCGTCGGCTTGAACCGTGCACTCGACGAAGCGCGGCTCACGAGCCTGTTCGACGGCACGCGCTGCGCCGACGAGACATTCTCCAAACCGCATCCGGCGATGCTGCAGGAGCTCACGCGCGAGCTCGGGCAGGCGCTCGAGCGCACGGTCATGATCGGCGACACGACGCACGATCTGCTGATGGCCAGCAACGCCGGTGCTGCGGGCATCGCGGTTACCTACGGCGCACACGAGGCCGATGCGCTCGCCGCGCTCGAACCGCGGTTCGTGGCCGAAAGCGTCCGCGCGCTGGCCGACTGGCTGAGGGCACACGCATGACGCAAGCGGTGCAGGGGCCCGTGCGCGTCTGCGCGTCGGAGGCGCTGGCTGACGGCGGCGCCGGCGTCCGGATGGCTGCCCGCGAGAGCGGCGGCGAGGCGGTCGTTTTCTTCGTGCGCTACGACGGCAACGTCTACGGCTATCTGAACCGCTGCGCGCACGTGCCGATGGAGCTCGACTGGGTAGAAGGCCAGTTCTTCGAATCGTCAGGCTTATACTTGATGTGCGCCACACATGGTGCGATTTATGCTCCCGACTCGGGGCGCTGCGTCGGCGGTCCCTGCCGCGGCGGCAAGCTGCGGCCGCTGCGGGTGGAGGAGCGAGATACGCCGGAAGGCCGCGCCGTATTCTGGCTGCCCGACGGCGATCTGCACCCGGCGCTCCCCTGATTCACACTGATCTGTCCTGACACCACGCATGGCCGACAATCTGACTACCGACGATAACGGCGCGCCCGACGCCCCGGGCGGCGCACCGCGCGAGCCGAACTGGGAGCGCGCGGCGCTCGAGCGCATCGCGCTGGCCGCGATCCGCGAGCAGCGGGCGGCGAGGCGCTGGCGTATCTTCTTCCGCTTTGCGTTTCTGGCTGTACTGCTGCTCGGTGTCTATGCCGTGTTTCAGGCCTCGGGCGACGACGTCGCGGCGACGGGCCGTCACACGGCCCTTGTGACGGTCGACGGCGAGATTTCCGCCGACACGCCGGCCAATGCCGACGATTTGAACCGGGCGCTGCGTCGGGCGTTTGCCGACGACAGCACGGCCGGCGTGATCCTGCGCATCGACAGCCCGGGCGGCAGCCCCGTTCAGGCCGGCATGGTCAACGCGGAAATCCACCGGTTGCGCGCCAAGTATCCGGCCAAACCGCTTTATGTCGTCGTGGGCGACATGTGCGCGTCCGGCGGTTACTACATCGCTGTTGCGGCCGACAAGATCTACGTCGACCGGGCGAGTATCGTCGGCTCGATCGGCGTGCTGATGGACGGCTTCGGCTTCACGGGGCTCATGGACAAGCTCGGCATTCAGCGGCGGCTCCATACTTCTGGCGTGAACAAGGGCTTCTTCGACCCGTTCTCGCCCGAGACGCCGGCCATGGACGAGCATGCTCAGGCGATGCTCGATCAGATCCACGGTCAATTCATCGATGCGGTCCGCAAGGGGCGCGGCAAGCGCCTGCACGAAACGCCCGACACGTTCTCGGGCCTGTTCTGGACCGGCGAAAAGAGTGTCGAGCTGGGGCTCGCCGACGGCTTCGGCGATACGGGCTACGTCGCGCGCGACGTGATCAAGGCGCCCGACATCGTCGACTACACGATCAAGGAGAGCATCTCGAACCGGATCGCGCGCAAGTTCGGCGCGGCCGTCGGTAGTGCGGCCGTGCACACGCTGATCGAAGGCGGCGTGCGCCTGCATTGAGCCGGCTCGGCGCAGGCCTGAATCACTGTGCGAGGAGCAGGAAGATGGCGGGCCGCTTGTGCAGATCGAGCGCGCTCGCTTCCTTTTTCCACGCGGAGATGGGCCGGCTCACGATCGCCTCGGTGTCGAGCGTGAGGTCCACCGCCACCGCGACGCGCGTCGACGGCGCGCAGGTTGCCAGCAGCGTATCGAGCAGGGCCCGGTTGCGATAGGGCGTCTCGATGAAGATTTGCGTCTCGTTCGCCTTGCGCGAGTGCTGCTCGAGTTCGCGCAGCCGTTTCGCGCGTTCGCCCGGGTCGACGGGCAGGTAGCCCTGAAACGCGAAGCGCTGACCGTTCAGGCCTGATGCCATCAACGCGAGCAGAATCGAACTCGGTCCGACGAGCGGCACGACTTTCACGTTGCGATCATGCGCGAGCCGCACGAGCAGCGCGCCGGGATCCGCGACGGCCGGACAGCCGGCTTCCGATACGAGGCCCCCGTCGGCGCCGGCGACGATGGGGGCGAGCAGGCGTTCGAGTTCGCCGGCGGGCGTATTGACGTTCAGTTCGCGGATCTCGATGTCCTGGATCGGACGCGTCGTCCCGACGCGTTTGAGGAACGCGCGTGTCGTTTTTGCGTTCTCGCCGATGAAATAGCCGAGCGACGCGGTGCGGGCGATCGCGCTGGCCGGCAGCACCGTCGCGAGTGCGGTTGCATCGCCGTCGCCGAGTGCGTTCGGTATCAAATAGAGCGTGCCGCTCATTGCACGTCTCCCGCCGGGCCGCCGAAAATCGGATAGTCGAGCGTGCGCAGCATCCGCGTAAGCGCAATCAACGGCAGGCCGACGAGCGCAGTCGGGTCGTCGGAGTCGATCGCGTCGAGCAGTGCGATGCCGAGCCCTTCGGATTTTGCGCTGCCTGCGACGTCGTATGGCTGCTCGGCGCGCAGATAGGCGTCGAGCTCCGCGTCGCCGAGTTCGCGAAACCGAACACGCGTCACGACGTCTTCGAGTTGGGCGGTGCCCGATGCGCTATCGAAGACGCAGAGTGCGCTGTGAAATTCGACGATGCGCCCGCGCATCGCCTGAAGCTGAGCGAGCGCGTTTTCGTGATTGCCCGGTTTGCCGATCTGCCGACCGTCGAAGGTCGCCACCTGGTCGGATCCGATCACGACGGTGGGGTGGGCGTCGGTGCCGGCCTCGCGTGCGGCGACTGCGCGGGCCTTCGCTTGTGCAAGGCGCAGCGCCGTAGCGGCAGGGGCCTCCCCGGGCAGCGGCGTTTCGTCGACCGAGGGCACAGCGATTTCGAACGGAATGCGCAGGCGCTCGAGCAAGGCGCGCCGGTACGGCGAACTCGAGCCGAGAATGAGACGAGGACGGCGATTGAGCCCGGGTGCTGGCGGGGAAGGCGTAAGGGGACTGATCATCGATGCGCGCTGCCTCTCGACAGCATCTTAAGTAATTGACTCGAAACGGTAAAACTGATATTCTCTTGCGCTTTTCACGGCGTGGCCGAGTGCGCTGGCGGCGTGAGCGGCATCTACGCATCGGCATCTACGCATGATGGCTCACGATGACGAGCGCGGGACGGCGGCTGTCGTCGTCGTGATAAAGCACAGCGAGCACAGCGAGCACAGCGAGCACAGCGAGCACAGCGAGCACAGCGAAAGCGCAGCGCAATAGCATTGCAGCAGAACGGCACCGAGGAGCGAGCCCATGTCTTCCCATTCCGGCAAGTCTCACGTGGCATTGAATCCGCACGAGCTCGATATCTTCGAATTTGCGCGGAGCGCGCGTCAGGCTGCGGGTGCCGTCCGTGTCTCGCAATTGCCGCGCATGTTAAACGAAGTTCCGGCCGACGCGCCAGATCGCGACACCGCGTTCACGTGGCAGGCCGAGGGTTCGACGCAGCCCGAATTGCAGGACGACGGCACCGAAGCCGCTCAACCGTATCTGCGGTTGGCGGTGCACGGTTCGGCGTGGCTCGAGTGCCAGCGTTGCCTGGCACCGTACGCGCAGCCGTTCGATGTCGACGCCACGTATCGGCTCGTGGCGACGGAAGAGGAGGCGGAGGAGTTTCCGCTCGACGACGATGAACTCGACGTGATCGTGGGCTCGCGCCAATTCGATCTCGTCGATTTGATCGAAGAGGAGCTGCTCCTTGCCATCCCGCTCGTGCCGAAGCACGACGTTTGTCCGCAGGTGCACGAGAGTCTCGTTTCGGGCACCGACGGCCAGACGGAAGACGAGACCGACGCCGAGGTCGATGGCGAGGCGGATGCAGGGGCGGGTGCGCAGGCGGGTCACGCCGGCGCGGCGCCCGAAGCGGAGGCCAAACCGAATCCGTTCGCGGCGCTCGAAGCGCTCAAGAGCGGCAGCCCGGGCGGCAGTTCGGGTGGCAAGAAGAAGCACTGAGACGTTGCATCAGAAGCACGATGCGGCGGGCCGGCCGGCGCTCGATTGATCGGGCCGGTGGCAATCCGTCGATCGGGCTGTGTTAGAATCCAAAAAATTTTTAGGAGTTACCATGGCAGTCCAGCAGAACAAGAAGTCGCCGTCGAAGCGCGGCATGCATCGCTCGCACGATTTCCTGACGGGTGCGCCCCTGGCAGTCGAGCCGAGCACGGGTGAAGTGCATCTGCGTCACCACATCAGCCCGAACGGCTACTACCGCGGCAAGAAAGTCGTCAAGACGAAGAACGACTGAACGCGTTGGCGTGCGGCATGGTCGTCCCCACGGGGCCGGCGTTTGTGCGCAACCACGGTTTGTCTGACACTTTCCCGGCTCGACAGAAAGGCGGCACTCGTATGCCGCTTTTTTGTGCCTGAAATTCGTCGCAGTCCATGACTATAAAGCTCACGATAGATTGCATGGGAGGCGACCACGGCCCGTCCGTGACCGTTCCCGCTGCCGTCAGCTTCGTTCGTACGCATGCTGATGCCCACCTCGTGCTCGTCGGTCTCGAAGCCCCGATTCGTGCGCAGCTGAAGAAGCTGAAGGCGCTCGACCATCCGGCGCTTTCGATCGTCGCGGCAACCGAGGTCGTCACGATGGACGATCCCGTCGAAGTTGCGCTGCGCAAGAAGAAAGATTCGTCGATGCGGGTCGCGCTGAATCTCGTCAAGGACGGGGCGGCACAGGCCTGCATTTCGGCCGGCAATACCGGCGCGCTGATGGCCGTTTCGCGGTACGTGCTGAAAACGCTCGCGGGCATAGAACGTCCGGCGATTGCGTTTGCGCTGCCGAATGCGCACGGCTACACGATGATGCTCGACCTCGGCGCCAACGTCGACTGCGAGCCGCAGCACCTGCTCCAGTTCGCCGAAATGGGGCATGCGCTCGTCTCGGCGCTCGAAGGCAAGGAGCGGCCGACGATCGGTCTGCTCAATATCGGCGAAGAAGTCATCAAGGGCAACGAGACGATCAAACGCGCGGGCGAACTGCTGCGTGCGAGCACGCTGAATTTCCGCGGCAACGTGGAAGGCAACGATATCTACAAAGGCACGACGGACGTCGTCGTCTGCGACGGATTCGTTGGCAACGTCGCGCTCAAAACGTCGGAAGGATTGGCGCAGATGCTCTCCGACATGATCCGCGAGGAGTTCGGGCGCTCGATCTTCACGAAGCTCATGGCCGTGCTCTCGTTGCCCGTCCTGTTGCGCTTCAAGAAGCGCTTCGACCACCGCCAATACAACGGGGCCGCGCTGCTCGGTTTGCGCGGGCTCGTGATGAAGAGCCACGGTTCGGCCGATGCCTATGCGTTTGAGTGGGCCATCAAACGCGGGTATGATGCCGTCAAAAATGGCGTCCTCGAACGCCTTGCGCGTGCGATGGACGAGAACGCCTACCCGCTCCAGCAAGCGGCGCGCGAGGCCGGCGGCGGTGCTGCCGGCAGTACGGGGAGCGCTGGTTTCGCCACGCCCGCAGGCCGTCCGGCCGAGCCCTACGCTGCGGTTTCTTCGAAAGCATAATGGCCCAACATATCTATTCCCGCGTGCTCGGCACCGGCAGCTATCTGCCGCCCGAGCGCGTCACCAATCAGGCGCTCGCCGATCGTCTGGCCCAGCGTGGAATCGAAACGAGCGACGAGTGGATCGTTGCGCGTACCGGTATTCATGCGCGCCATTTTGCCGCGCCCGACGTGACGACGAGCGACCTCGCGCTGTTCGCGTCGCAACGCGCAATCGAGGCCGCCGGCATCGATCCGCAGACGATCGACCTGATCGTCGTCGCCACGTCCACACCCGATTTCGTGTTCCCGAGCACGGCTTGCCTGCTGCAGAACAAGCTGCAGATCAAGAACAACGGCGCGGCATTCGATATCCAGGCCGTCTGCTCCGGTTTTGCCTACGCGGTCGCCACCGTCGATGCGCTGATCCGCAGCGGCCAGCACCGTACGGCGCTCGTCGTCGGTGCCGAAACGTTCTCGCGCATTCTCGACTTCAACGATCGCACGACTTGCGTGCTGTTCGGCGACGGTGCCGGCGCGGTGATTCTGCAGGCGTCGGACGAACCGGGCGTGCTCGCGAGTGCGCTGCATGCCGACGGCAGTCACGCCGACATTCTGTGCACGCCGGGGCATGTGAGTGGCGGTGTCGTGGCCGGCAGCGCGTTCCTGCACATGGACGGCCAGGCCGTCTTCAAGCTCGCCGTCAACGTGCTCGAGAAGGTGGCGATCGAAGCGCTCCACAAGGCGGATCTGTCGCCCGACCAGGTCGATTGGCTGATTCCGCATCAAGCGAACATCCGTATCATGACCAGCACTTGCCGCAAGCTGGGCCTGCCGCAGGAACGCATGGTCGTGACGGTCGGCGAGCACGGCAACACGTCGGCTGCGTCGATTCCGCTCGCGCTCGACCTCGCAGTGCGTGACGGCCGCATCAAGCGCGGCCAGAACGTGCTCATCGAAGGCGTCGGCGGCGGTTTCACCTGGGGCGCATCGGTCATTCGCTACTGACGCCGTGCGGCACGCGCGTGGCGAGGCGCTGTGCGCCGGCACGCGCGCGCCCAGAGACATCATCATTGGGGACGATATGAAATTTGCGTTCGTTTTTCCGGGCCAGGGCTCACAATCGGTCGGCATGCTTAACGCGTTCGCCGATCTGGCTGTCGTGCGCGAGACCGTCGAGGAAGCGTCCGATGCGCTTGGCCAGGACCTTAACAAGCTCATCGCGGAAGGTCCTGCCGACGAGCTCAATCTGACGACGAATACGCAGCCCGTCATGCTGACGGCCGCCTATGCCGTCTATCGCGCCTGGCGCGAAGCCGGCGGCGCGGCGCCCGCGATCGTCGCGGGTCACAGCCTCGGTGAATACACGGCGCTCGTCGCCGCCGGCGCGCTCGCGTTTCGCGACGCCGTCCCGCTCGTGCGCTTTCGCGCGCAGGCGATGCAGTCGGCCGTGCCCGTGGGTGTCGGCGGCATGGCCGCGATTCTCGGCCTGGACGACGATACGGTACGCGCGGTCTGCACCGAGGCCGGCGCGGCGGGGGCGGGCATCGTCGAGGCCGTCAACTTCAATGCGCCTGCGCAAGTCGTGATCGCCGGGCACAAGGCGGCCGTCGAAAAGGCCTGCGAACTCGCCAAGGGCCGTGGCGCAAAACGTGCGCTGCCGCTGCCGGTTTCCGCGCCGTTCCATTCCTCGCTGCTCAAGCCTGCCTCGGATCAGTTGCGCGAATATCTGGCGAGCGTCGAGTTCGCCGTGCCGCAGATCCCGCTCGTGAACAACATCGACGTCGCTACGGTTTCCGAGCCGGCAGCGATCAAGGATGCGCTCGTGCGGCAAGCGGCAGGTCCCGTCCGGTGGGTCGAATGCGTGCAGTCGATCGCGCGTTCGGGCGTGACGCATCTCGTCGAATGCGGCCCGGGCAAGGTGCTGGCCGGCCTCACGAAGCGTATCGACGGCAACCTCGTTGGCGGTGCCGTTTTCGATCCGGCATCGCTCGAAGAGACGCTCAAGCTGCTGAGCGCCTGAGTCAGGCGTCCACGCTTTTTATGAACGAACGCGAAACGATGCACGGCGCGGAGCGTTTCACCCAGTAAAGAATCATGAACCAAGTTCTCGACAAACAGATCGCGCTCGTTACGGGCGCTTCGCGCGGCATCGGCCGGGCGATCGCGCTCGAACTCGCGCGGCAGGGCGCCACCGTCATCGGCACGGCGACGAGTGAATCCGGTGCGCAGGGCATCAGCGACGCGCTGTCCGGCGCGGGCTTCGCAGGCCGAGGCGCTGTGCTCGACGTCAATGACGCGGCCGCTGTCGACGCGCTGATCGAGGCGACGCTGAAGGAATTCGGCGCGCTCCATATCCTCGTCAATAACGCCGGTATCACGCAGGATCAGCTGGCGATGCGGATGAAAGACGACGAGTGGGATGCCGTCATCGATACGAATCTGAAAGCCGTGTTCCGTCTTTCGCGCGCCGTGCTGCGCCCGATGATGAAAGCGCGCGGCGGCCGCATCGTGAACATCACGTCGGTGGTGGGCTCGGCGGGCAATCCGGGGCAGGTCAACTACGCGGCGGCGAAGGCTGGCGTAGCGGGCATGACGCGTGCGCTCGCGCGCGAGATCGGCAGCCGCGGCATCACGGTGAACTGCGTGGCGCCCGGGTTCATCGATACGGACATGACGAAGGTGCTGGCCGAAGAGCAGCAGGCCGCGCTGAAGTCGCAAATCCCGCTCGGTCGCCTCGGCAGCCCCGAGGATATCGCGCACGCCGTGGCGTTCCTTGCCTCGCCGCATGCTGGCTATATCACCGGCACGACGATGCATGTGAACGGCGGCATGTACATGTCGTAACGAAATTCGTTTAATATCCGCGCCTTGGTGCGTTGTCGAACGCCGCCGGCGCGAAGCCAAACCACGAGCCTTGGGCGCGCTTTTTTGAGCAGGCAAACCTGATAAAATGCGCGCACTCGCATTTTTGAACTTTCTTCCCTCGGAGGGGTAATGGACAACATCGAACAGCGCGTCAAGAAGATCGTCGCGGAACAGCTGGGCGTCGCAGAAGCTGAAATCAAGAACGAAGCTTCGTTCGTGAACGACCTCGGCGCCGATTCGCTCGACACCGTTGAACTCGTGATGGCGCTGGAAGACGAATTCGGCATGGAAATTCCTGACGAGGAAGCCGAAAAGATCACGACCGTTCAGCAAGCGATCGACTACGCGCGCGCGAACGTCAAGGCGTAAGCGAGCGTTTCGTCGCGACCATTCGCGTCCATTTCTGCGCTGGCCGCTCTTCGTCGCACCGCTCGCTCGTCAAGCTTGACTGCTCGAGTCGTCGCATGCAGACGCTGGTGCCGGATTCATAGCCACAGGGCTCACAGGGCAAGTTCCTGTGGCCGCTGTGGCTTTTGTCTTTGTCAAACTATGGAAAAGGGGTTACCGTGAGCCGCCGTCGAGTTGTTGTTACAGGCCTGGGGCTGGTATCGCCTGTTGGCAATAATGTTGCCGACGGATGGGCCAATCTGGTCGCCGGCAAGTCCGGCATCGCCAACATCACGAAGTTCGATGCGTCGAATTTTTCGACGCGCTTCGCAGGCGAGGTGAAGGGCTTCAACGTCGAGGACTACATGCCGGCGAAGGAAGCCCGGCATATGGACACGTTCATCCACTACGGGATGGCGGCCGGGATCCAGGCGATGCAGGACAGCGGCCTGAGCGTCGACGAAACGAATGCCGAGCGTTTCGGTGTCGTCGTCGGCTCGGGCATCGGCGGTCTGCCGATGATCGAAGTCACGCAAACGGAGCTGCTGAACCGCGGTCCGCGGCGCATCTCGCCGTTCTTCGTGCCGGCGTCGATCATCAATATGATCTCGGGCCACCTGTCGATCCGCTTCGGTCTGAAAGGCCCGAACCTCGCGATCGTCACCGCCTGTACGACGGGCCTGCACTGCATCGGCGAGGCCGCACGCCTCATCGAGTACGGGGATGCCGACGTGATGCTGGCCGGCGGTGCAGAGTCGACCGTCTCGCCGCTCGGCATCGGCGGCTTTGCGGCGGCTCGTGCCTTGTCGCAGCGCAATGACGATCCGGCCACCGCGAGCCGTCCTTGGGACAAGGATCGCGACGGCTTCGTCCTCGGCGAGGGCGCCGGCGTGATGGTGCTCGAGGAGTACGAGCACGCGAAGGCACGCGGCGCGAAGATCTACGCCGAAGTGGGCGGCTACGGCATGAGTGCCGATGCCTATCACATGACTGCGCCGGTCGAAGATGGCGACGGTGCCCGCCGCTGTATGCTGGCGGCGCTGCGCAATGCCGGCGTCAACCCGGACCAGGTCGACTATGTGAACGCGCACGGTACCTCGACGCCGCTCGGCGACATCGCCGAAACGACGGGGATCAAGCGCGCGCTGGGCGATCGCGCCAAGTCGCTCGTCGTGAATTCGACGAAGTCGATGACGGGCCACCTGCTCGGTGGCGCGGGCGGTCTGGAGTCCGTGTTCACGGTGCTGGCCGTGCATCATCAGGTGTCGCCGCCGACGATCAACATCTTCAACCAGGACCCGGAGTGCGACCTGGACTACTGCGCGAATACCGCGCGCGATATGAAGATCGACGTCGCGCTGAAGAACTCGTTCGGGTTCGGCGGCACGAACGGCACGCTCGTGTTCAAGCGCGTATGAGTGCTTGAACGGCGCGAGCGCCCGTTCCTTCTCCGGTCACGCGACCTTGGACGCGAAGATCGAGTCCGCAACTCCGCAGCGTTATACGCTGCGGCGTTCGTTTTTTCTGCGCGCAGCCTTGTTGGCGTTCGGGCTCGTGTGCGCATGCGCCGTGCATGCCGCGTTCGCGCCGCGTGCCGGTGCGGGCCCGGCCGGTTGGTTCGCGCTTGCCACGTTTGTTGCCCTCGCGTTGCGCGTGCTCGCCTACGAACGCGCCCAGCCGGCATCGCTCGCGTTGGCACCCGACGGCATCGTGGCCTTCGATTCGACTGGCAGACCCGTGCGCGGCGGGCGCATCGTGGGTCTCCTCCAATGGACGCGCTGGCTGCTCGTGTTGCGCATCGCGCCGCATGGGCCGGGCCGGCGATGGTCGCTCGTGATCGCGGCCGACGCCTTGCCGCCCGAACCGTTTCGAGAACTGGCCGTTCGTGCGCGCAGCGCGACGGGATAGGGGCGGCGGCGTTCGGTGTCGCCGCGTGGAACAGGGCCAGCGCTGAAGGGCCGTGCCACGCAGGTGTAACGACGGTAACACCGGTTACACATCGCGCATGGGGCATGAAAGGGGACGCTACAATAGCGCTCCGCGACGCATCCCCAAGTAAAACGACGGATTCCGACAGGTGAGCGAAAAAGAAATTGATCAGGTACTGGTCGAACGCGTGCAGAACGGCGACAAGGCAGCGTTCGAACTCCTGGTCGCCAAATACCACCGCAAGATCATCCGGCTGATCTCGCGCCTCGTGCGCGACCCGGCCGAGGTCGAAGACGTGGCCCAGGATGCGTTCATCAAGGCGTACCGTGCGCTCCCGCAGTTCCGCGGCGAATCGGCGTTCTATACGTGGTTGTACCGGATTGCCGTGAACACGGCCAAGAACTACCTTGCGACCCAAAGCCGTCGCGCCCCCACTTCGACGGAAGCCGATGCCGAAGAAGCGGAAACTTTCTCGGACGCCGATCAACTAAGGGATATCAACACGCCCGAGTCGGTGTTGATGAGCAAGCAGATCGCACAAACGGTGAATGCGGCCATGGCGCTCCTGCCTGAGGAGTTGCGGGTTGCGATCACGTTGCGTGAGATCGAGGGGCTCAGCTATGAAGAGATCGCCGAGATGATGGGGTGCCCGATCGGCACCGTCCGTTCGCGGATTTTTCGCGCGCGCGAGGCAATTGCGGCAAAATTGCGTCCGCTGCTCGATACGCCGGAAGGCAAGCGCTGGTAGTCAACCGGCGCGAGAGGCGTAAGAAGGCGGGGAGCGGCAAGTGTTTCGGCTCGGCGGGCAATAAAGGGTGTTCGTACGGGGTGTTCGTAAGATGGGGAGCGTCATGGGGTCGGTCTCGATGCAATCGCAAGCATGCTCGCGAGGTGAGCGTTTATCCGCTGTTGTCGACGGCGAATGGTTGGACGAGCCGGGACGCCCCGGCGCTATGCTCGCCGGGTTGAGCCCGGGCGACCGTGCAGCGTGGTCCGAGTATCACTTGATCGGAGATGCCTTGCGCTCCGACGAGCTCGCGCTCGATCCGGCGGCAAGCCGCGCATTCCTCGCGCGTTTCTCGACGCAGTTGGAACTCGAGCCGCACGTGATGGCACCGTCTGCGCTCGCCGCGGGTTCCTGGCGCGGGCTGCGGCGCCGGGTTGCACCGGCGCTGGCCATTGCCGCCGCCGTGGCAACCTTGTCCTGGATCGTCGTCCCGCAGCTTCAACATGCGGACGGCACGGGCGGGGCGATGCAGACGGCAGCGCGCCACGATGCCGTGCAGACCGTTGCTGCTGTCTCGTCGGACGGGCGCGACGCGAACATCATTCGTGACGCGAGCCTCGACCAATATCTCGAAGCGCATCAGCAGTTCGCACAGCAGCCGATGATGCCCGGTGCGCTCGTACGCGCGGCCGCGATGACGTCGTCGGGTCAATAAGCTGTGCGGTGCGCGCGGTTCAAGTCCGTCGCCGCCTCGCGGCGGCATCCCGTCTGGATGCTTTGCGCACTCGTGCTGTTCGCGACTGCGCCGCGCGTCTTTGCTCAAACCGGTGCGACGCCTGCTGTCGGGATCACGCGCGATCAGGCGGCAACCTGGCTCGACCGCGTTCATCAAGCGGCGCAGCAGGAGAGCTATGAGGGCGTCTTCGTCTATCAGCGCGGCGCCTATGTTCAGTCGTCGCGCATCGCGCACTATGCGACGCGCACCGACGGTGAATTCGAATCGCTGGAAAGTCTCGACGGCAAGCCGCGCAAGCTGCTGCGCCACGACGACGACCTCTATACGTTCGTACCCGAGCGGCACCTGTGCGTCGTCGAAAAGCGTCAGAACAAGGACTCGTTCCCCGCGCTGCTGAGCGAGAGCGGCGAGCGGGTGTTGTCGGTCTACGACGCGAAGCCGCTTGGGCGCGATCGGGTTGCCGGTATCGACACGCAGGTCGTCGAACTCGATCCGAAGGACGCTTATCGCTTCGCCTATAAGCTCTGGGCCGATTCGAAGACCGGATTGTTGCTGCGTGTCCAGACCCTCGATGCGTCGGGGCAGGTGCTCGAGCAGGTCGCGTTCTCGCAGTTGCGGATCGGCGTGGCGGCCGACAAGACGCCGATCGCCGCCGGCATTCGAAACACGGCCGGCTGGACCGTCGTGCGGCCTCCTGTCGCACCCGTCGACATGGAGGCGCAAGGTTGGCGCATGACACCGGACGTTCCGGGCTTCCGCAAGGTTCGCGAAGTGCGCCGGCCGATGGCGGCGCGCGAGGCCGGCGATCCGCCGATCGCCGTCGATCAGGCCGTATTCTCCGACGGGCTGTCCACGATTTCGCTGTTCATCGAGCCGACCGAGAAGAATTCGCGCAAAGAGGGCGCCGGCGAAAGCGGAGCAACGCACGTGCTCGTGACGCGGCACGGCGGCTATTGGGTGACGCTGCTCGGCGAAGTGCCGCAAGGCACGCTGCAGCGTTTCGCGTCTGCCATAGAATACAAAGCTCCCAAGTAACGCTTCGGTTCCCCGCTTCCTATGACGAATCTTTCGGTGCGCAAATTTATCGCCGCGGCCGTGGTTATGGCCTGCCTGCCTTTCGCGCCGCACGCCGCCAGCGCTGCGCCGGCCGCAAACCTGCCGGACTTCACGGATCTCGTCGATAAAGTGGGGCCGGCCGTCGTCAACATCCGCACGACGACGCGCGTGTCGAACGCGCCGTCGCAACGCGGATTGCCGCCCGGTGCGGACGACGGCGACATGGCCGACTTCTTCCGGCGCTTTTTCGGCATTCCGCTGCCGCAGGCGCCTAACACGCCCAACGCACCGAACAACCCGAAAGGCCAGCGCGGCGATCGCGGCGGCAGCCCCGACACGCCCGAAAACGCCGACACCGAGCAGAGCAGCGGCGTCGGCTCGGGCTTCATCCTGTCGCAGGACGGTTATGTGATGACGAACGCGCACGTCATCGACGACGCGGACAACATCTACGTCACCCTCACGGACAAGCGCGAGTTCAAGGCGAAGCTGATCGGCGCCGACGACCGGACCGATGTCGCCGTCGTCAAGATCAGCGCCGCCAACCTGCCGACGGTGACGGTCGGCGATTCGAACAAGGTGCGCGTGGGCGAGTGGGTGGTGGCCATCGGTTCGCCGTTCGGGCTCGATAACACGGTGACCGCCGGCATCGTCAGTGCGAAGGGCCGCGAGACGGGCGACTACCTGCCGTTCATCCAGACCGACGTGGCCGTCAATCCGGGTAACTCGGGCGGGCCGCTCATCAACATGCAAGGCGAGGTGATCGGCATCAACTCGCAGATCTACAGCCGCACGGGCGGCTTCATGGGCATTTCGTTCGCGATTCCGATCGACGAAGCGATGCGTGTGGCCGATCAGTTGAAGTCGACAGGCAAGGTCGTGCGTGGGCGGATCGCCGTGTCGATCGGCGAGGTGACGAAAGACGTCTCCGAGGCACTTGGTCTGCCGCATGCCGAAGGCGCGCTCGTATCGAGCGTCGAGCCCGGCGGCCCGGCCGACAAGGCGGGCATTCAGCCCGGCGACATTATCCTGAAGTTCAACGGCATCCCGGTGCAGGTCGATACCGATCTGCCGCGCATGGTCGGCGATACGAGGCCTGGAACGAAGGCGTCGGTCACCGTCTGGCGCAAGGGGCAAGCGCGCGATCTGCCGATCACGATTGCCGAGATGCAGGCCGAGAAGGTGGCGAAGGCCGACGACGTGCCGTCGCCGGCACCCAAGGCCAAGCCCTCCAACAAGCTCGGCGTGACGGTGCGCGATATCCCGGCCGACCAGAAGAAAACGCTCAAGCTTCAAACGGGCGGCGTGCTGGTAGACGCCGTCGACGGGCCCGCAGCACGCGTCGGGCTGCAAAAGGGCGACATCATCATCCGCGTCGGCGACACCGACATCGCGAGCGCCAAGCAGTTCGACGACGTCGTGGCGCGGCTCGACGGCGGCAAGTCGGTCGCGGTGCTTGTGCGGCGCGGCGAGAATTCGCAGTTCGTCACGATGCGCCCGCGCGCGCAGCAGAAGTGAGTCGGGACGCGGCGCCGACCGAGCCGACACGCGAGCCTGCGGCCGCAGCGCCGCAGCTTACGCTTTACTCGCGGACGTGGTGCCATCTATGCGACGACATGCGCGAGGCGGTGGCGCCGCTGGCGGCACGCTTTGACGCGCGTATCGACGTGGTGGATATCGACGCCGATCCGGCGCTCGTCGCGCTGTACGACGAACTCGTGCCCGTGCTGATCTGCGCGGGGGTGGAAGTGAGCCGGTACAGGCTCGATCCGGCCCGCGTCCTCGCCGCGCTCGAGCGGTATCCGGTACCGCTGCGCTAGGCCGCTCGCGCCGCCCGTGGGGCTATTTCAGCAATATCGGGCAGCGCTTCACGCCGAAATCCGCCGTGGGCAGGCCATTTCGGCTAAAATAGGCCGTTTATTCACGTACTTACAAGGCGTGCTCCGCGGTTATTCGAGCGCGCCTTTTTCGCTTGATCGGCCTTGAATGGATCATATTCGTAACTTCTCGATCATTGCGCACATCGACCATGGCAAGTCGACGCTCGCCGATCGCATCATCCAAATCTGCGGTGGCCTGTCCGACCGCGAAATGGAGTCGCAGGTGCTCGACTCGATGGACCTCGAGCGCGAGCGCGGGATCACCATCAAAGCGCAGACAGCGGCGCTCCACTATCGTGCGCGTGACGGCAAGGTCTACAACCTGAACCTCATCGATACGCCCGGACACGTCGACTTCTCCTATGAAGTCAGCCGTTCGCTGTCGGCGTGCGAAGGCGCGCTGCTGGTCGTCGACGCCAGTCAGGGCGTCGAGGCGCAGACGGTTGCCAACTGCTACACGGCCATCGAGCTCGGCGTGGAAGTCGTTCCCGTGCTCAACAAGATCGACCTGCCGGCCGCCAACCCCGAAAACGCGATCGCCGAGATCGAGGACGTGATCGGCATCGAGGCGGGCGACGCCGTGCACTGCAGCGCGAAGACGGGCGTCGGTGTCGAAGACGTTCTCGAGGCGCTGATCGCGAAAGTGCCGCCGCCGAAGGGCGACCCCGATGCGCCGTTGCAGGCGCTGATCATCGATTCGTGGTTCGACAACTACGTCGGTGTCGTCATGCTCGTGCGTATCGTCAACGGTACGCTGCGGCCGAAAGACAAGATCAAGATGATGGCGACCGGTGCGCAGTACCCGGTCGAGCACATCGGCGTTTTCACGCCGAAGTCGAAGAACCTCGAGCAGCTCTGCGCCGGTCAGGTGGGCTTCATTATCGCGGGCATCAAGGAGCTGACGGCGGCGAAGGTCGGCGACACGGTCACGCTCGCGGGCAAGCCTGCCGCTACGCCGCTGCCCGGTTTCAAGGAAGTGAAGCCGCAGGTGTTCGCGGGGCTCTACCCGGTCGAGGCGAACCAGTACGACGCACTGCGCGAATCGCTCGAAAAGCTCAAACTCAACGACGCTTCGCTGCAGTACGAGCCCGAGGTGTCGCAGGCGCTCGGCTTCGGTTTCCGGTGCGGCTTCCTCGGCTTGCTGCATATGGAGATCGTGCAGGAGCGGCTCGAGCGCGAATTCGACATGGACCTCATCACGACGGCGCCGACCGTCGTTTATGAGGTCGTGCAACGCGACGGCACGGTGATGATGGTCGAGAATCCGGCGAAGATGCCCGATCCGTCGAAGGTCGAGGAGATTCGCGAGCCGATCGTCACGGTCAATCTCTACATGCCGCAGGATTATGTGGGCTCGGTGATCACGCTGTGTACGCAAAAGCGCGGCAGCCAGATCAACATGCAGTACCACGGCCGGCAGGTGCAGTTGACCTATGAAATCCCGATGGCTGAAATCGTGCTCGATTTCTTCGATCGCCTGAAATCGGTATCGCGCGGTTATGCGTCGATGGATTACGAATTCAAGGAGTATCGCGCCTCGGATGTCGTGAAGGTCGACATGCTGATCAACGGCGACAAGGTCGATGCGCTGTCGGTCATCGTTCACCGTTCGCAGTCGCAATATCGCGACCGCGAAGTGGCCGCGAAGATGCGCGAGATCATTCCGCGTCAGATGTACGCCGTGGCGATCCAGGCCGCGATCGGTGCGCACATCATTGCCCGCGAAAACATCAAGGCGCTGCGCAAGAACGTGCTTGCGAAGTGCTACGGCGGCGACATCACGCGTAAGAAGAAGCTGCTCGAAAAGCAAAAAGAAGGCAAGAAGCGAATGAAGCAGGTCGGGTCCGTCGAGATCCCGCAAGAGGCTTTCCTCGCGATCTTGCGCGTCGAAGACAAATAACAAGGACCGCTCTTACATGAACTTTGCGCTGATTCTTTTTGTGCTCGTCGTCTTGACGGGCATCGCGTGGGTTGCCGATAAACTGATCTTTCTGCCGCAGCGGCGTCGCGCCGCAGAAGCTGCCGTGGCCGAGTTCGATGCACAACAGGCCCGCATCGGCGAGCGCTTCGCCGACGAAAACGCACCCGCCACGCGGCTGCGCCTGCGCGAAGACAAGCTGCGTCAGCCATGGTGGCTCGAATACACGGCGAGCTTCTTTCCCGTCATCCTGATCGTCTTCCTCGTGCGCTCGTTCGTGGTCGAGCCGTTCAAGATCCCGTCGGGCTCGATGGTGCCGACGCTGCTCGTCGGAGATTTCATCCTCGTCAACAAGTTCGAATACGGTCTGCGTCTGCCGATCGTCGATACGAAGATCACGCAGGGCAAACCGCTTTCGCGCGGCGACGTCGTGGTGTTTCGCTATCCGAAGGACGAGTCGGTCGATTACATCAAGCGCGTGATCGGTTTGCCGGGCGATGTGATCGCCTATGAAAACAAGCGCCTCACGATCAACGGCAAACTCGTGGCCGAAACGTCGCTGCCCGACTATCTCGACGAGGAGCGCATGGGCTATGCGAAGCAGTACGAGGAAATGCTCGATGGCCGCAAGCATGCGATCCTGAACAACCCGGCCGTGCCGCCGTTCGTCATCGGGGCTGAAGACTACCCGTTCCGCGACAACTGCAAATACAACAGCGAAGGCGTGGTCTGTACGGTGCCCGCAGGCAACTACTTCATGATGGGCGATAACCGCGACAACAGCGCCGACAGCCGCTATTGGGGCTTCGTGCCCGAGCGCAACGTCGTCGGTCGCGCGTTCTTCATCTGGATGAACTTCAGCAATCTGAAGCGCATCGGGTCGTTCAACTGAGTTCCGAGGTCGCGCTCGCGCGTGACGGCGTCGATGGAGGCCGTCGTTCACGTGAGCCCGGCCCACCGATACCGCATTTCGTGTCCCGCCCGCTCCCGATCGACGGTCCGGACGCGCGCGTTATACTCTGCACATGCCCCAATCTCCGCTGGAAAGCCGGCTGCGCTACGAATTTCGCAATGCGGAATTGCTGCGCCAGGCGTTAACTCACCGCAGTCATAGTGCCTCGCACAACGAACGGCTCGAATTCTTGGGCGATTCCGTTCTAAATTGCGCGGTGGCCGCACTATTGTTTCAGCGATTCGGCAAATTGGACGAAGGCGACCTTTCGCGCGTGCGCGCGAACCTCGTCAAACAGCAGTCGCTTTACGAGATCGCTCAGGCCCTTAATATCGCCGACGGACTCCGGCTCGGAGAAGGGGAGCTGCGCAGCGGTGGGTTCCGGCGTCCTTCGATTCTCGCCGATGCGTTCGAAGCGATCATCGGCGCTGTTTTTCTCGATGGCGGCTTCGATGCGGCGCAGGCCGTGATCAAGCGGCTCTACGTGCCGATCCTTGACCATATCGATCCTCGCACGCTCGGCAAGGACGCGAAGACGCTGCTGCAGGAATATCTGCAGGGGCACAAGATCGCGTTGCCGAACTACACGGTCGTCGCGACGCATGGCGCTGCGCACAATCAGCAGTTCGAGGTCGAATGCGCGGTGCCGAAGCTCGAGATCAAGGTGTCGGGCTCGGGCGCAAGCCGTCGTGCTGCCGAGCAGGCGGCGGCCAAGAAGGCCCTCGACGAGGCGATGGCGCTTGCGCCTGCCATGGAGTCGAAGCCGAAACGCTCGCGCGGTGCGCGCGCCGCCAAGCATGCCGAGCCCGAAATTGTGCCGGGCGTGAAAGGCGTGCAGGCCGCGCTCGACCTGCGCTCGCCCGAGCGCAAGGGCGACCGGAACGAGAAGGCCGTACGCGCCGAAGCGAAGGGCGCGGCCAGCGAGCCGGAGGGCGAGCGTGCGCCGGTTGTGCCGCCGGCCGTCATTCGGGCGGCGCATGTCGAGCACAAGACGCCGAGCGCCCGCGACGCCGGCAACGATGCGCCAGCCGCGCTGCCCGGCGCAGCGGCGGAGGCAAAGGCTGAAGCGAAGGCCGGCACGGCGCCCGATACGAAGGCCGAGGCAAAACCGGAAGCCAAACCGGAAGGCAAACCCGAAGCAAAGGCCGATGCGGCTGCTGGAAAAGGCGCGTCGGGTGCGTCGGGCGCACCTGCGCGCGGCGGCGATGCAGAACTCGTCTCGGATGTCGTCGGGGCCACGCGTGGCCACAAGGA
>CBJMQH010000014.1:0-21401 GCA_966431825.1 uncultured Trinickia sp. | reverse complement strand
GAAGCCGAACTGGCATTCCGCCTTGCCATCGCCGTGAAGCCTGACCACGTCGAGGCACATAACCGTCTCGGGTGCCTCCTGCGCGACCTGGGCCGATTCTCCGATGCCGAAGCCTCGTTCCGATCCGCGCTGGCGCACGCGCCGCAGTACCCCGACGCAATGTTCAATCTCGGCACGGTGCTGGATCAGCTCGCCCGGCCAGCCGAAGCCGAGGCGGCCTATCGTGCGTTGCTGAGCCTGCACCCCAAAGCCGCCGAGGCGCAATCTGCTGCAGCGCGACGCGCGCTTGCCCGAGGCCGTGGCCGCGTACCGACAAGCGATCGCGCTGCAGCCGACGATGGCGTCGGCACACCACAATCTGGGGACCGCACTACGCGCGCTGGATCGGCTGCATGAAGCGGAATCGCACTATCGGCTGGCGCTCGAAGCCGCGCCTGACTATGACGAAGCGCAATTCAGCCTGGCTACGCTGCGACTCACGCTCGGCGACTTCGAAGAGGGCTGGCGTCTTTACGAATCGCGCTACGCGTTACCGCGCTTGACGCCTTACCAGACGAAGTCTCTGTTGCCGCTTCCTCAGTGGCAAGGGGAATCGCTGAAGGGACGGGCGCTGCTCGTGTGGCAAGAGGACGGCCTTGGCGACATGATCCAGTTCGGCCGTTACCTGCCACGGCTGAAGGCAGCCGGCGCCGCACGGATCGGTGTCGTCTGCGCACCTGCGCTACACGCATTGTTGGCAACGGTCGACGGTGTCGACGCCGTGTTATCGCATGAGCAAGGCATCGCACAGCTGGGTCAGTATGACTGGTGGACGAGCTTGCTCAGCGCGCCGCTTCGCCTCGGCACAATGCTCGATACGATCCCCTCCTCGCACTACCTGCGCATCGATCAGCAGCGCGCCGACTATTGGCGCGCGAGGCTGGCTGTGCTGCCTCCCGGGCCCCGGATTGGCCTCGTCTGGCGCGGCAACCCGCGTCATCACAACGATGCGCACCGTTCGCTTGCATCGCTATCGGCACTGACGCCGTTGTGGGGGGTGCCCGGCGTATCGTTTGTCAGCCTGCAAAAAGGGGAGGGCGAACAAGAAGCCTCCACGCCGTCGCCGTTCCAGCCGCTGCTTGCGCTCGGACACGAGTTGTCGGACTTCGCAGACACGGCCGCACTGGCGTCCGAACTCGATCTCGTCGTGTCGGTCGATACGTCGAGTGCGCATCTTGCAGCCTCGGTCGGCACTCCGTGCTGGGTCCTGCTACCGTATCACGATCCCGACTGGCGTTGGCTCCCCGGGCGTACCGACTCGCCCTGGTACCCGGAGACGATGCGCGTATTCCGGCAGCCGCACGCCGGCCATTGGGCTGCGCCGATCGAAGGAATACGGCAAGCGTGTGCCGAACGCTTCGCCACTATCCCCGCGGCGTCCCTTCGTTCGGGGCCCGCACGGGGATCCGAACGGTAACGCACAAGCCGGTTCGGCTCGACGCATCGGAGAAGTCGAAATCGATGGTCGCGCCGATGCGATCGACGATCGCTTTGACGATGGACAGCCCGAGACCCGCCCCCATCTGCTCGCTCCCCAGTGTGCGGTAGAACGGATCGCAGATGCGCGCGCGCTCGGTCAACGCAATTCCCGGCCCGGTGTCCCGTATGCGCAACACGACGTCCGCATTCAGGCGATGCACGGAAAGATCGACGCGCCCACGTTCCGGCGTATAGCGGATCGCGTTGTCGACGAGGTTTCTCACCACCGCGACCATGTCGAATTCGCTGGCCCATACCCCTGCGTCATCCGCACTTTCGACGCCGATATCGATCTGCTTCGCCTCTGCGAGCGGCATAACGTCCTCGAGTACGCGACGATAGATGTGCTGAACCGACACCTGCGAAGTTGGCAAGTCAGCCGTCGACTGCGCCCTGGCAAGCGTAAGGAGCTGATCCAGCAGACTTCTTCCGCGCGCGATGCCTTGCCGCAGGGCGTGCAATCGCTCCCTTGCCGTGCTGCCCATTTCGGCATCCGCCAAGCGCTCCGCCTGCAACGACAACGCGGTCATCGGTGAGCGAAGCTCGTGTGCCGCATCGGCAATGAAGCGGCGCTCGCTATCGACAGATTGCGCCACGCGCCCAAGCAGCCGGTTGATCGCCAGCGCGAACGGACGGACCTCGACCGGTAATGGACTGGCTTCGATGGGGTGCAGGACTTGCTCGGCGCGTGCATCGATCTCGGTCGACAGCGCGGCAATGGGCCGGAAAATCGCGCGCACCAGTGCCGCTACGATCACGAGCAGGACCGGCATGAGGATCAAAAACGGCATCAGCGTCCGCAAGGCGCTGTCGCGTGCGATCTCATTGCGGAAGCTGGACTCCTGTGCCACCGCGATGCGCTCGCCGGCCCCTGTCGTCCTGATCAAAACGCGAAACGATTCGCCTCCGACGTCGAGCGTTTGCAAACCGTCGGGCAACGTCACCGGTAGCGGCAACGGCCCCCCATCGTCCACGGCCTTGCCCGACGGATTGGCCTCGCCCAGCCGCTGCACGATCACGCGCGACTCCTCGTTGCCGTCGTTCAAGCGCGCGTCGGCAGCTGCGGAGACAGGCGAAAGCCGTTCCCTGTCCATCAACTGGGCGACCTGTCGCAGCACGTCGTCTTGCAACTCGTGGGCTTCGTCGAGCGCTGACAGCAACGAGAAAGCACCCGCGATCATGGCCGCCACGAGAATCACGACCGACAGCGTGAACGCGAGCTTGAGCTGAACCGACTCGTTCACACGCCCTTTGAAACCATCCATCCGACGCCTCTGACATTCTTGATGATTTCGCTGCCAAGCTTGCGGCGCAGCGCATGAATCAGAAACTCGACCGCATTGCTCTCGACTTCTTCGCCCCAGCCATAGATGCGCTCTTCGAGCTCGCTGCGAGAGAGAATTGCGCCAGGCCGCAGCAGTAACGCGCGTAGCAAAGCGAACTCGCGGTTCGACAGTTGCAGGGGCTCGGCGCCGTTCACGGCCGCCTCCCGCGTGACGGGATCGAGCGATACGACCCCGTTGCCGAGCAGCGGCGTGGCCTGTCCCGCTCTGCGCCGAAGCACGGCGCGCATGCGGGCCAGCAGTTCGGCGATCTCGAAGGGCTTCACCACGTAATCGTCGGCGCCGCCGTCAAGACCGCGCAGCCGGTCCTCCAACCCGTCTCGTGCCGTGATGATGACGACGGGAATCGGGTTGTTTTCGGCGCGGATGCGGGCAAGCAACTGAAGCCCATCTTTGCCCGGCAAACCGAGATCGAGCAGCAACAGATCGTACTGCTGACAGCCGAGCGTAGTCAGCGCCGTCTGGCCGTTTTTCACCCAATCGGTCGCATAGGACGCATCCCTCAGGGCCCCTTCGACCGCCTCCGCAATCATGGGATCGTCTTCGACCAGCAACACCCGCATTCCGCCTCCGTGGAGTCTTTCGATACCGCGCTTCGCAGCGTGCGCCGTGCGCTGCGCTATGCGCGTAAATACGGCCGATACCGTATTACCACGCGCCGAATACGCGAGCGTACCTGATTTCAGCTTCCTGCCCGTTACGCCTTGCCCCCGAGCTTGTCGAACGTGCGCAGCAGAGCGTTCATCGCCGCTTTGCAATCGCCTTGGTTCGGCGCATCGGCCCGCAGTGCCGCGAGCGCGCGATCGATGGCTTTGTCGAGCACATGCCAATCGTCCGCGGCGCGCGGCTTCAAGCCGGCCTCGGCGCCATCCCATACCACCTCGAGGTCCTTGATCCGTGCCTTGGCCCCGGCCAGATCACCCTTGTCCACCATGGCGCTGACGTCGGTTGCGATACGGCGAAACGGCGTCAAATCGCCGAGCTTCGAAGGCGCTGCCGCGCTCGGCTGGGCAGCTGTCACACTCGGCGCGCCGGCGTTGTTTGCAGCGTCAGATTTCGAACAACCGGTCGCCGCGATGGACGCGTAAAGCGCGACCGATAGGGTTGCAAGACGGCGCGCGATGACGTACTGCTTCAACATGACTTCTCCTCAAAAATTGAACGCGGTTATTTGGCGAAAGGCGCAGGACCGTTCGTGTCGATACTCAATTGCTCACGCGAGACGAGGGCGACGATCACGCCGAGGAACAGCGCACTCGTCCACATGGCGCCTATGCCGAGCCCCCCGTATGTCTTTGCCTGTGTCAGCAAGTCACCCAACGCGGCACCGAGCGGGCGGGTCAGAATGTAGGCAGTCCAGAATGTCAGCACCGCGTTACATCCCATCCGCCATGCCGCCCAGGCGCAGCCGATCAGTGCACCGAAAACAATGGCGCCCCAGGTGAAGCCAAGCCCCAACGCCTCGGTGGCCAGATCGCCGGCAGCGGTGCCGAGCGCGAACGTACAGAGGATGGCGGACCAGTAGAACAACTCGCGGCGGCGCGTCACGATGCCGTGAATCGACAGCGTCCGTTCGACCCGATACCAGGCGAGGAACACGGCCGCCAGCGCCAGTGCGAAGACGCTTGGGCTGACGTACAGGCTGATGCCGAGACCATCGGTCATGAGGTCGGTGATCTGCGTACCGACGATGCTGACCAACACGACGGTGAGCCAGTAAGACCAGGGCATATACCGGCGCTCTCGCAATTGCAGGAACAACGCGCAAGCCAGCAGAGCCGCCATCAGCAAGCGTGTCGCCCCCTGACCCCAGCCGGCATTGACGGCCAGAAAATCGGCCGCGGTTTCGCCCACTGTGGTGGACATCACCTTGATGACCCAGAAGGCCAGTGTGACCTCCGGGACCTTACTGCGCCAGTCGACCGTGCGTGCCGACGGAAGTGTTTGCATCGTCGTCTCCTGCCAATTGAGAGGGGATGGGCGCCAGTCTGACGACACAGACTTAGCTCAGTCATAGCGCTTGGTCGCGCCATGCCCGATGCGCATTTTCAGATCCGCGAGGTATGGGTTGCGGGGATATCCCCAGCCTCATACGAAAAGCGCATACCTGGCAGGTATGGATATAGGCACCCGAAAGTATTGGACGCTCTTTCGAGCCGCCGCGTATAAATCGATGCCATGAACTCCTCACCTGCCGCGTCTTCCATGCCTTTCGTCACCATCGAACGTATCGAAACCAGCCTCGTCGATTTGCCGACGATTCGTCCGCACAAGCTTTCTGTCGCGACGATGCACGGGCAAACGCTGATGCTCGTAAAAGTCTTTTGCAGCGACGGCGTCGTCGGGTTCGGCGAGGGGACGACCATTGCCGGCATGGCCTACGGTCCGGAAAGCCCCGAGGCGATGAAGCTGGCGATCGATGCGTATTTCGGGCCGGCGATGATCGGCAAAGACGCCACGCGCGTTCAAGCGTTGATGGCGTTCCTCGGAAAGCTCGTCAAACTCAATCACTTCGCAAAGAGCGCGCTTGAAACAGCGCTGCTCGATGCACACGGAAAACGGCTCGGTGTGTCCGTGAGCGAATTGCTCGGCGGACGCCGCCGTGAGCGGCTTCCCGTGGCGTGGACACTGGCATCGGGCGACACGCGGCGCGACATCGCGGAGGCGGAGACGATGCTCGATCTGCGCCGCCACAACACGTTCAAGCTCAAGATCGGCGCAAAACCGCTCGATGACGACATCCGGCATGTCGCGCAGATCAAGCGCGCCCTCGGCGATCGTGCCGCGGTCCGAGTCGATGTGAACATGGCGTGGAGCGAAAGCCAGGCCGCGCGCGCCATCCCGGCACTTGCCGATGCGGGGTGCGAACTGGTCGAGCAACCGGTGCGCTCCGCTGCCGAGCTCGCGCGCCTGATGCGGCGCTTTCCCGTCGCGCTGATGGCCGATGAAATTCTGCAAGGCCCGGATAGCGCATTCGACATCGCCAGGCATCACGGCGCCGATGTGTTCGCGATCAAGATCGAACAGAGCGGCGGCCTGTTCGCCGCACAACGCGTAGCCGCAATCGCCGATGCGGCCGGCATCGAGCTCTATGGCGGCACGATGCTCGAAGGGGCGTTCAGCACCATTGCATCGGCCCATTTGTTCGCGAGCTTCGCGCACTTGCAGTGGGGTACCGAATTGTTCGGACCACTGTTGATTACCGAGGAGATTCTGACGGAGCCGATCGACTACAGCAGTTTCGAACTCAAGGTACCTGACGGCCCCGGGCTCGGCGTCGAGCTGGACGAAGCCAAGGTCAAACGCTTTACGCGAGAAGGGCTTACCGGCGTGACGCGATAGCGCGACAGCCTGCCGGAGCATTCATCTACCGCATTACCCGCAGCGAGGAGCTTCACGATGCTTTTCCACGTTCGAATGGACGTCGCGCTACCGGCCGACATGCCCCGCGAGACCGCCGATGAAATCAAGAGTCGAGAGAAGGCGTACTCGCAGGCGCTGCAGCGCAGCGGGAAGTGGCGGCATATCTGGCGCCTCGCCGGCGAGTACGCGAACTTCAGCGTGTTCGATGTTGCAAGCAACGCGGAGTTGCACGAGCTCCTGAGCGGCCTGCCGCTTTTTCCGTACATGAAGATTTCGGTGACGCCGTTGTGTCGCCACCCTTCGTCGATCCGAGAGGACGACGCCTGACGCGCGCAGCGCACGCGGCGCTTTCAAACACCACTGGAGACACCCATCATGAGCGTCAAAGTATTCGATACGAAGGAAGTGCAAGACCTCCTGGCTGCGGCCGCGAACCTCGGCGGCAGCAGCGGCAATGCGCGCGTGCAGCAGATCACGCAGCGCCTCTTGAGCGATCTGTTCCGGGCGATCGACTATCTGGACATCACGCCCGACGAGGTCTGGGCCGGCGTGAACTATCTGAACAAACTCGGGCAAGACGGGGAAGCCGCCCTGCTGGCGGCAGGGCTCGGGCTCGAAAAATTCCTCGATATCCGCATGGACGCGGCCGACCGGTCGGCAGGGATCGAGGGCGGCACGCCGCGCACGATCGAGGGCCCGCTTTATGTCGCCGGCGCTCCGGTGCGCGATGGCCTCTCGAAAATCGATCTGGATGCTGACGAAAATGCCGGCCCGCTGGTCATCCACGGCACCGTCACCGATTTGCACGGCGAACCGGTGTCGGGCGCGGTCGTCGAATGCTGGCACGCCAACTCCAAGGGCTTCTATTCGCATTTCGACCCGACGGGCGCGCAAACCGATTTCAATCTTCGCGGTGCCGTGAAGACGGGTGCCGACGGCCGGTACGCGTTCCACACCCTGATGCCCGTAGGATACGGCTGCCCGCCGCAAGGCGCCACGCAGCAACTGTTGGACCGTCTCGGCCGCCATGGCAGCCGTCCGGCCCACGTGCACTTCTTCGTGACAAGCCCTCGCCATCGCAAGTTGACGACGCAGTTCAACATCGAAGGTGATCCGCTCATTTGGGACGACTTTGCCTACGCCACCCGCGAGGAATTGATTCCGCACGTGGTCGAGAAGACGGGCGGCGTCGCGCTCGGCATGAAAGCCGATGCGTACAAGGACATCGAATTCAATCTCGTTCTGACGCCGCTCGTCCAGGGCAAGGACGACCAACTCGTGAATCGCTTGCGCGCCAGCGCCCTGGCCTAACACTCCCCCGACCGGAGCGATGCTGCGCTCGCGCGCGGAGCGCCGGTCGGATTCCCGCGAGACCTATAGGACATCGATGCAATGCGGCCTTGCAGGGCAAGGCACGCGCATAGGAGGAGGAACCATGTCCGCCATCATCGACAAGAACAACGAACTCGACCACCTGCTGTCGACTGCAGTGCAGGACGACAGGCAGGCCGGCGTATTCCGTTGTCGTCGCGACATCTTTACGCACCCCGAATTGTTCGACCTCGAAATGAAGCACATCTTCGAGCGCAACTGGGTCTACCTCGCTCACGAAAGCCAGATCCCGAACAACAACGACTATTACACGACGTGGATCGGGCGCCAGCCTGTCGTCGTCACGCGCGACAAGACGGGGGAACTGCATGCCGTCATCAACGCCTGTGCGCATAAAGGGGCGATGCTGTGCCGCCGCAAGCACGGCAACAAAGGCAGCTTCACATGCCCGTTCCACGGCTGGACGTTCTCGAACAGCGGGAAACTGTTGAAGGTAAAGGACGAGAAAACCACCGAATACCCCGTGCAGTTCAACACGCACGGCTCGCACGACTTGAAGCGCGTCGCCCGTTTCGAAAGCTATCGCGGCTTTCTGTTCGGCAGCCTGCACGCCGATGTCCCGCCGCTTGCCGACTACCTCGGCGAGGCCCGCGTAATCATCGATCAGATTGTCGACCAGGCGCCACAGGGGATCGAAGTGCTGCGGGGCAACTCCTCCTACATCTACGAGGGCAACTGGAAGATGCAGATGGAAAACGGCTGCGACGGCTACCACGTCAGCACCGTCCACTGGAACTACGCGGCCACGATGAGCCGCCGCAAAGAAGAAGGGACCCAGGCGGTCGACGCGAACAGCTGGAGCAAGTCGGTCGCGGGCGTCTATGGGTTTAAGAACGGCCACATTCTGCTGTGGACGAAAACGATGAACCCCGAGGTGCGGCCGGTCTATGCGCATCGCGATGAGATAGCGGCACGCGTCGGCGCACAAAAAGCGGAATTCATCGTCAATCAGACGCGCAATCTCTGCCTCTATCCGAACGTGTTCCTCATGGACCAATTCAGCACACAGATCCGCGTCGTGCGGCCGCTCGCTGTCGACAAGACCGAGGTCAGCATCTTCTGCTTCGCGCCCAAAGGGGAGAGCGACGCCGATCGTGCAACGCGAATTCGCCAGTACGAGGACTTCTTCAATGTCTCCGGAATGGGGACCGCGGACGATCTCGAAGAGTTCCGTGCGTGCCAGTCGGGCTACGCAGGCACGACGGCGCTCTGGAACGACCTGTCGCGCGGCGCGCCGCTGTGGATCGACGGCCCCGACGAGAATGCCGCACGGATGGGCCTGAACCCGGTCATTTCAGGCGAGCGCAGCGAAGACGAAGGGTTGTTCGTCTGCCAGCACGCGTACTGGGTGCGCACGATGCGCGAAGCGCTTGGGCGCGAGCGCGCCTGCGAATCCGCACCTGCCCACGAATGCGCGGGGGTGTCGGCATGAGCTTCGACTACGACACGATTTGCGCTGCGCTATATCGCGAAGCGCGATTGCTCGACGACCGCGATTGGGACGACTGGCTCGGCTGCTATGCCGAAGATGCCGTCTACTGGATGCCCGCCTGGGATGACGACGACCAACCGACGTCGGACCCGCAGCGTGAGATCTCGCTGATGTACTACCCCGATCGCGGTGGTCTCGAGGATCGCATCTTCCGGATCAAGACCGAACGTAGCGGTGCGTCTACACCGGAGCCGCGCACGAGCCACAACCTCGCGAACATCGAAGTGCTCGCGCAACGCGCGGACGAGGTGGACGTGCGCTACAACTTCCATACGCTGAGTCACCGCTACCGGGTCACCGATCAGTATTTCGGCACGGCGTTCGTGACGTTGCGAAAGCTCGGCGCGCAATGGCTGATTGCCAACAAGAAGATCGTGCTCAAAAACGACTACATCCGGCAAGTGCTCGACGTCTATCACGTTTGACACCGGCCGCGCTCAATGTGTATTGAAACGAAGGTGGAGGGGACGCCATGTCCAGCTACACGATTGCACTGAACTTCGAGGACGGCGTAACCCGCTTCGTCGAATGCAAGGCGGGCGAGAAGGTGCTCGATGCCGCCTTCCGCGCCCGCATCAATCTGCCGATGGACTGCTCCGACGGTGTATGCGGGACCTGCAAATGCCGCGCCGAAAGCGGCAGCTACGATCTCGGCGAGGATTACATCGACGATGCGCTGTCGGATGGCGAAGTGCGCGACGGCCTCGTCTTGACCTGCCAGATGGTGCCGCAGAGCGATTGCGTCATTGCGGTGCCGGCGCCCTCGAGCGCTTGCAAAACCGGACAAAGCCGGTTTGTCGCGACCGTGTCGAAGGTCGAGACGCACAACGATGCGGCCGTCGTGCTCGAACTCGATGCGGACACGGTGGCACCGGCCTTCCTGCCGGGCCAGTACGTCAATATCGAAGTGCCGGGCAGCGGCGTACAGCGGTCGTATTCGTTCTCGTCGGCGCCCGGAGAGGGCAAGCTCAGTTTCCTGATCAAGAAGATCCCCGGCGGTGCGATGAGCACGTGGCTCGAATCGGCGCGGCCCGGCGAAGCGCTCGACCTGCACGGGCCGCTCGGCAGCTTCTATCTGCGCAACGTCGAACGGCCGCTGCTGTTCCTTGCAGGCGGGACCGGGCTCGCGCCTTTTCTATCGATGCTCGAAGTCTTGGCGCGCGCGCAATCCCTGCAAAAAGTCCACCTCGTCTACGGCGTGACGCGGAGCCGGGATCTGGTGCAAGTGGCTCAGATTGCGTCTTACGCGGGGCGCCTGCCGAACTTCAGCTTTTCCACCGTCGTTGCGGAGCCGGGATCGAGTCATCCGCGCACGGGGTGGGTGACGCAGCACATTCCGGCCGACGCGCTCAATGACGGCGATGTCGACGTCTATCTGTGCGGACCGCCGCCGATGGTCGACGCCGTGCGCAAGCATTTCGACGCTCAAGGGGTGAAGCCTGCGAGCTTCCACTAAGAGAAGTTCAAGCCCCACGCGACATCGAAGGCGATATGAACATGCAACGATTTTCCGGGAAGGTGATCGTCGTGACCGGGGCGGCGCAGGGAATCGGGCGCGGTGTGGCGCTGCGTGCGGCGGCCGAGGGCGGTAAGGTCGTGCTTGTCGATCGCGCCGATTTCGTGTCCGAGGTGGCGTCAGAGGCGCACGGCGCGCAGACCGCGGGATTCGTGGCGGATCTGGAAACGTACGAGGGTGCGCGTGCGGCCATGGCATTCACGGCACAGACGTTCGGCCGCATCGATATTCTGATCAATGGCGTGGGTGGTGCGATCCGCATGCGGCCGTACGCCGAGTTCGAGCCGGCGCAGATCGATGCGGAGATTCGTCGTTCGCTGATGCCGACGCTCTATACCTGCCACGCCGTGCTTGCGCATTTACTCGATGCGGGGGGCGGTACGATCGTCAACGTTTCCTCGAACGCGACGCGCGGTATCCGCCGCGTGCCGTATTCCGCTGCGAAGGGCGGCGTGAATGCGCTGACCCAGGCGTTGGCAATGGAATATGCGCCGCATAACATCCGTGTCGTGGCGGCGGCACCGGGCGGCACGGATGCGCCGCCGCGGCGTGTGCCGCGCAACGCGGCGGGTGACACAGATGCCGAGAAAGTCTGGATGAGCGAGGCGGTTCGTCAGGTGACCGAATCGACGTTCCTCAAGCGGTATGGCAGCATCGAGGAGCAAGTCGCCCCGATCCTGTTCCTGGCGTCGGACGAAGCGAGCTACATCACGGGCACGGTGCTGCCTGTCGCAGGCGGCGATACGGGCTGAGTGCCCTGAGTGCCTATACTACCGAGCAGAAGTCGAGCGCATAGTGCCTCGATGTTTGGCTGGAAGAGGACATGGAGCTACGTCATCTGCGCTACTTTGTTGCGGTCGCCGAAGAGCGCAGCTTCACGCGTGCAGCGCAACGCCTGCATATCGCGCAGCCGCCGTTGTCCCGGCAGATTCAGCAACTCGAAGAATTGCTCGGCGTGTCGTTGTTCGAGCGTACCGCGCGTCCGATGAAGCTTAGCGAAGCCGGGCGGTTCTTCTATGTCCATGCAACGCGGCTGCTCGCCGAAACGGCCGAACTCGAATCGATGACCCGGCGCGTCGGCAAGATCGAACGCAGCTTGTCGGTCGGTTTTGTCGGCTCGACGCTCTACGGCATGCTCCCCAAGATCATCCGGCGCTATCGGCAACGGAACCCGGAGGTCCAGTTGAGCCTGCACGAGATGTCGACGATGGACCAGATCAAGGCGCTCAAGGAGGGGCGCATCGACATCGGCTTCGGGCGCATACGGCTCGACGATCCGAGCGTTCGCCGCGTGGTGCTGCGCGAGGAGCGGATGATCGCGGCCTTGCCCGTGGGGCATCCCCTTTGCGAAGCGAAGGCGGTCCTGTCGCTGCATGACCTGCTCAAGGAAACCCTGATCATTTTCCCGAAGGCGCCGCGCCCGAGCTATGCCGATCAGGTGCTCGCGGCCTTTCACGACCGTTCGCTCAAGCCGGCGCGCGTGTTGGAGACGCGCGAACTGCAAATCGCGCTGGGGCTCGTCGCAGCGGGCGAGGGCGTTTCCGTCGTGCCGAAAAGCGTCTACGGGCTCAAGCGGGACGATATCGCCTATAAAGACCTCGACGACGCGAAACTCGTTTCACCGATCATCATGAGCATGCGTATGCTCGACGAGTCCGACGATATCGAACGCATGCTGCACCTCATCTACGACCTGTACGAAGAAGAGGACATGGAATATATAGCCCCCTCAAGCTCGACCCAGCGTTAAGCCACGCTGAATGCCGACAGGTTCAAGTCCTCCCGCTTCCGTCGGCACGTGACCACGGCGCCTGACGCTCCGATGCCATCGCGTGCGCCCGCCAGACCCGCAGCAGGAAATGCCGCAGCGACGGTTAAAAACGCTTGAAACTGCTGTTTTTCCCAAGCCAAATCGGCATAGCCCGGCAGTCGTTCCTGTTTAAATTGACCTACCGACGCACTGTGTCGTTCACGTTCGTCACGAACCCTCATCCGCGTTTGCCAGTAGGAGCAATAGTGACCGCAGCATTCGTATTGCACCGCGCCGACGGTGCGCCGATTTCGACCGCCTTTCGTCGCGCAGCATTGGGGGCAAACGACCCATTCGCACAAGATCGGGAAATTGCCTGGGAAGGACCTGACGCAATGGCTGCAGGTCGCGCCAGCTTTATTGGCGAGCTGGACGTGCCACGGTTTTCGCATATCGAGACGCTTGTCGTCGTCGAAGGCGCGCTCACGCTCGAAGTCGCGGGTAAGGCCCCGTTGGTGCTCGGGCCGCAAGCAGGCGTCGTGATCGGTCGGGGAACCGCGCTTCGCGTCCGCGCCGAGGCGCGGGCGGCTTTCGTGTTCTGCACCGCTGCCGGCGACGGGCCGACGATGCCAGGCTTGTTCCCCTTGCGCGCCGACGCTGACTTCAAGCCATCTGCCACGCTCCCGGCTCAGGTGCTGCTGGGCCCGGCACCGCAATGCCGCAGCGACAACGTCTTCACCGATGAAAGCGCGGGCTACCACGCGGGCACATGGGATTCGACGCCTTACCATCGGATTATTCGCCCGCATCGCGTGAACGAGTTCATGCAACTGCTCGACGGCAGCGTGCGGTTCGCCGCACCCGACGGCACCGTATTGTCGCTTAACGCCGGCGACGCGATCTTCGTGCCGCGAGGCGCGCCGATCGGATGGGAGAGCGGCAAGCGCGTAGCGAAGTTCTATGTGACGCAGAACGTTCGGACTTCTACGGAGCGAGGCTGATCATGTCGCCCCCGCTGCAGCAGATTCAAACTTCGCCGACACTGCCGGCTGCCGCCGACGTGGTCGTGATCGGAGGCGGTGTGATCGGTGTCTTCGCCGCTTACTACTTGGCCCAGCGCGGTGTATCGGTCGCCTTGGTCGAAAAGGGCGCGATCGGCGCGGAGCAGTCGAGCCGTAATTGGGGCTGGTGCCGCCAGCAAAACCGTGACGCGCGCGAGTTGCCGATGGCGAGCAAAAGCCTCGACCTGTGGGAGCGGTTCGCGACCGAATCGGGCGAAGACACAGGGTTTCACCGCTGCGGGCTGCTCTACCTCAGCAACGACGAGGCCGAGCTGTCCCGTTGGGCCAGCTGGGGCGATTTTGCAAAGACCGCCGGCGTAAGAACACATATGCTCGACAGTCGGCAGGCCACCGAGCGCGGGCGCGTGACCGGGCGCGTCTGGAAGGGCGGGGTCTTTTCACCGACCGACGGCACCGCCGATCCGGCCAAGGCCGCGCCGGCCGTGGCCACAGCACTCATGAAACTCGGCGGCAGTGTCACCCAGCAGTGCGCGGCCCGCGGACTCGAGTTGCAGGGCGGGCGAGTGAGCGGCGTCGTGACAGAGGCCGGCACCATCAGGACAAGGACCGTTGTGCTTGCCGGCGGCGCCTGGGCGTCGTCGTTCTGCCGACAGCTCGGCATCCGCTTTCCGCAGGCATCGATTCGCCAATCGATTCTGAGTGTCGCGCCCGTCGAACATCGTTTGCCCGATGCACTGTTCACCTCCGGCGTATCGATCACGCGCCGAAACGACGGACGCTACGCGTTGGCCATCAGCGGGCGGGCGCGTGTCGATGTGACAGGCCAGTTCCTGCGCTTTGCGCCGCAGTTTGTGCCGATGTTCGCAGCACGCTGGCGCAGCTTGCTCCCGGGCGGCCTGGAAGGGGTTCGCGGCGGCCATGAAACGCTGAAGCGGTGGCGACTCGATGCGCCGACTCCGATGGAGCAAATGCGCATCCTCGATCCGAAGCCTGATCGTGCAACGGTTGCCGAGACGCACCGCCGCGCTGTCGAACTGCTGCCTGAGCTGCGCGAAGCGAAGATTACGCATGCATGGGCCGGCTTTGTCGACAGCACGCCGGATGGCGTTCCAGGAATCGGTGAAGTGCCGGGCGTACCGGGTCTTATTCTCGCGGCAGGCTTTTCGGGGCACGGCTTTGGGATCGGCCCCGGTGCCGGACATTTGATCGCGGATCTTGCCACGGGTGCCGAACCGATCGTCGATCCCACCCCGTATCGACCGAGCCGATTCGCCTCGTCCGCTTGGGGCAAAGTGGCGGACTTTTAGGGGCAGCGGGGATGTCATACGGCCGCCTACGGACGCATACGGCAGCCGCTGCAGTCTGCCTGCGATTGCACCCTGCGCCAGCCCGGTTCACCTTCGCCAGGGCACTGGGTCGAAAGCACGCTTCGCGGCGTCCATGAAGACCCGCTGACGGAGGGTCAGGCCTTGCCGCGTAGGCGTCAGCGCCATGATCGGCGCAGGTTCGAGATGCCAATCTCGGCCGGTGCAGACGAGCTGCCGGGCAACCGGAGCCTTCGAGCCGAGGGGCGCTACGACCGGCAGGCCGTCTACTTCCACTTCTGCCATAGACACGGTATCGACTCAAGGACACGCTGCAATGACTTCGCCTGTTCGCCACCTGACGCAAGCGGAACGGTTGGATCGCTTTTATATCGACGGAGAGTGGGCTGCGCCAGACAGCCGCGATCGCTTCGCCGTCGTCTCGCCGTCGACTGAGGACGCGGTCTGCGAGATTGCGCTGGGCAACAGCCACGACGCAGAACGCGCAGTGCGCGCCGCACGTAGGGCATTCTCAGCGTGGTCGGCCACTGCGCCGCAAGAACGTGCCGCACTGCTCGATCGCATTCATAGACTGATGCTGGAGCGTGCCGAACTGTTCGCAACAGCGCTGTCAACGGAGATGGGCGCGCCGATCGGCTATGCGCGGTCCGCACATGTGCCGCTGGCGGCCGAACACCTGCGGGTCGCGCGCGAGAACTTGGCGAGCTACCCGTTCCTCAAGCAACGCGGAACAACGGCGATCGTACGCGAGCCGATCGGTGTGTGCGCGCTCGTCACGCCTTGGAATTGGCCCCTCTATCAGATCACGGCAAAGGTTGGCCCCGCGCTCGCGGCCGGTTGCACCGTGGTGCTCAAACCCAGTGAACTTGCACCGCTGAGCGCCTTGCTGTTTGCCGAAGTCATCGCAGACGCCGGCGTGCCGGCCGGGGTCTTCAACCTGGTGAGCGGCACGGGCCCCGAGGTCGGGACGGTGCTCGCGTCCCATCCCGAAGTCGACATGGTGTCGATCACGGGCTCGACGCGCGCGGGCGTGCTCGTTGCCCAGGCGGCTGCACCCACGGTCAAGCGGGTAGCACAGGAGCTCGGCGGGAAATCGCCAAACGTCGTGTTGCCCGACGCCGACCTGCCACGTGCAGTCACGCTGGGCGTTGCTGCCGCCTTCCGCAATATGGGTCAGTCGTGCAGCGCGCCGACGCGGATGATCGTACCGCGGGGCGTTTTAAGGCAGGTCGAAGCCTTGGCTGTGGCGGCAACGGAACAGATGATCGTTGGCGATCCGTTAGTCGACACGACAACGCACGGTCCTTTGGCCAATCGTGCGCAGTTCGGCAGAGTGCAGGAAATGATTGAAGCCGGCATCGACGAACGGGCGCTCTTGCTCGTCGGCGGATCGGGCAGACCGGCCGGCTTGAGCCGGGGTTTCTATGCGCGGCCGACGATCTTTTCGGAGGTAGGCACAAAGATGAGGATTGCTCAGGAAGAAATCTTCGGCCCGGTGCTTGCCATCCTTCCTTACGATTCGGTGGACGAAGCGATTGCTATCGCCAACGACACGGCGTACGGGCTCGGCGCGCATGTTCAAGCCACGGACAAGGCGCGCGCACGAGAGGTCGCCGCGCGCATTCGCTCGGGCCAGGTGCATCTGAACTATCCGGCTTGGGACCCGCAAGCGCCATTCGGCGGATATAAGCAGTCCGGCAATGGTCGCGAGTACGGGATCGAGGGTATGGAAGAGTACATGGAAGTGAAGTCGATCGTGGGCTTCTACGATTGAATGCCCAGCCCTGATCAGCGCAGCAACGCTTCCACAATTGATGCCAGCGTATTCTAAGGATGCCGAAATTGGACACCGGGACAGTGTTGGACGCGCATCGCGCGCACTGGTCGAGGTTGCGACGCGACCTGCATGCCCATCCCGAACTGCGGTTCGAGGAACGCAGGACAGCAGACGTCGTTGCCCGCGAGCTTGAATCGCTCGGCTATTCGGTATTGCGCGGCCTCGGCGGAACCGGTGTGGTCGCGAGCCTGCCCGGCACCGATCCGAATCGCGGAATCGTGCTGCGTGCTGACATGGACGCGTTGCCGATCAAAGAAGGCAATGATTTCGCCCACGCATCGTGCGCCGCCGGAATCATGCATGCCTGCGGCCACGACGGCCATACCGTCATGTTGCTGGGCGCCGCGCGTGTCCTTGCGCAACTGCCGCAGTTGCCCGGCACGGTTCATTTCGTGTTTCAGCCTGGAGAGGAGGGGGGCGCCGGCGCGCGGAAAATGATCGATGACGGCCTGTTCGAGCGATGCCCGACCGAAGCCGTCTTCGGCATGCACAACTGGCCCGGGTTGCCTGCCGGTCACTTCGGGCTACGTACGGGCCCGATCATGGCAGCTGGATCGAGGTTCCGGATCACAGTGAGAGGCAAGGGAGCGCATGCAGCGCAACCGCACCTGGGCCTCGACCCGATACCGCTTGCGTGCTCGATGGTGCTCCAATGTCAGACCATTGCAGCGCGGCACAAGGATCCATTGGATCCCGCCGTCGTTTCGGTCTGCATGTTCCACGCGGGCGACACGGACAACGTGATTTCTGACAGCGCCGAATTGCGCGGCACGATCCGCACGCTGTCGTCGGCGTTGCAGCAGAAATTGCAGGCCGACATCCGGCGGATGTGCGAAGCGCTGGCTTGCGCCTACGAGGCCGCGGTCGATGTGCAGTTTTTCCAATACTATCCGGCAACGATCAACACGCCGGCCGAAACGGCGCTCTGCGAAGCAGTCATTCGCGAGACGTTTGGCCGCGAACGTCTCGACGACAACGTTGCGTCGAATATGACGTCAGAAGACTTCGGCTTCATGCTCGAGGAGCGCCCCGGGGCCTACGTGCTGATCGGCAACGCCGCGCCGGGAGAGGCCGCCGCATCGCTCCATCATCCGAAGTACGACTTCAATGACGACATCATTCCCGCAGGCGTCCGGTATTGGGTCGCTTTGGCACAGCATTACTTCGACGTTCCGCGCAGCGGTATATAAGCCGTTTCCATTTCGGCGTACCGATCCCGTCGCGCACGAGACTTGACACCGGACCCGGGCCAAGAAACAGCGCCACCCGATTAGACAAAAAACGGCAGACCGAGCGAATAAATCGATGTCACTGCGAATCGGCGCACCGCGTCAAAACCATCAATAGCCAGCGTTGCATCGACCACGACAGATTGCGCAGCAGCCAGAAGCTTGTCGATCATCTCGACTGTCCATGATTTCGATCAGATAGCGCAGTTCCTCGAAAAGCGGACCGGTCAGCAGGACGGGCCGTCCGCTCGCTCTCCAAGGAGCGCAATAGTGGTTCTCTCAGGCACTAGCAATATATGTCCGATCAAATACATGCGCACGCGATACACTTTTAGTGAATATCGGCCATGAATTAGTCAGCATGTTCTTTTTTCCACCGCCATTGGCGAATCGATTTGTGGATTGTATTCATTATCTGCTACTATCCGCAACCTAAATTTTGGGACAGCGGCTGCGAGGCGGCCGTAAATCGGTGACAACAAAGGAAGAATGGGAAGGCATCTGTGCCGACTCGATCTCCCTTCAAAATGATTCTGATGGCGGAGCTTGCAATCAATATCGGCGGCAGCAAGATCGCGCTCGCCGCTCGCAAAGGCGCACGGGGGCTATTCGCGAGCCGGTTCGGGCTCGATGCCGGTGGTGCGCCGCAAAACGTGCTGAGCGAATTGACTTCGTATCTTGCGCAACAATGCGCGAGATACGGCCGAGTGGATACGATTGCAATCGCCAGCGCACCCAATCTGGATCGCGACGGCCGCGTCGAGCGCTGGCCGAACCGCCCCGCGTGGGCAGGTGCGCCGATCGTAGCGACGCTGGCGCCGTTCGTTCGCGAACGGATCGTATGGTGCGACAACGGAACGGCCGCGACGCTTGCCGACGCACGGGCGCTCGGCACTCACGACTTGATTCACTTCTCGCTCGGCACTGGCGTGAGCGGCGGCATTTGCATCAACGGCAGCATGTTGCGCGACTACGAGCCGGGCCATCTGCTCGTACACGCGGGAGGCGCAGTCTGCAGTTGCGGGCGGCGGGGGTGCCTTCAGGCGTACGCGTCCGGCCGCGCGCTCGAACAATTGTGTGCGCGCTACCCGACAAGCGTCGCGCAAGCCCATTGGCTGGAGACGGCGGCGGAAGCGCTGGCCGTATGCAGCGCAAATCTTCTGGTGCTATTCCGAATGAGCCGCATCACGTTGAGTGGCCGGCTCGTGCAGCGCTTTCCGATACTGCACGAGGCGGTCGCACGCGCGCTGCGCACGTCGTTTCTGAAGCGCTCGCTCGCGATGCCCGAGATTGCTGTGTCTCCGTATGGAAGCGAGGCCTCGCTATACGGTGCGCTCGCGCTCGCGGCGGCGCCGGAGGCCCAGCAGCGGGCCACGGGTCATTGCTGGTCGGCCCGATGATCGGCGGTCTGCGCGACCCGAGCGCGGCCGCCCCCGGGCAACGCCGTTGAATAAACCGTTCGCGGTACCACGTTGCATCCGCGCAGCCCAAGCGCAATTGCACGGCATCAGAGATTACACGCCGAATCGGCGGGTTCACGCCTGCCTCCCTGCACCTGTGGCCGCGCGGCGGGAAGACAGGCGAGGGCTGCCGGATTACTTGTTGCCGAAGTACACCGGCTTGAGTCCGTCAGCGTGTGCCGACGCAGCGGTGGGCGCACCCGAAGCCGAACCGGCTTGCACACCACCGTATCCTTCATTGTTGCCGTTTTGAGCATTAACGCGGGCCTGTGCCGCCTGGACGTCCGCCGGATAGTACGGGTCGTTGCTTGTGTTGACGCGGCCACCGGCTTGTTCGAATTGCGCGAGCTCGGCCTTGACCTGAGCACGCGTCACAGGGCTGTTCGACTGGGCGAGAACGGCCACCGGAGCAGCAAAGGCGACAGCGAGGGTAACGGCTTGAATGAGCGATTTCATGACAAATACCTCCAATGTTGTTGGTCGTTCCTGCTTGTTTCATCGTGTTCGATGGGAGAACCGATAAAGCAAGTGTAGGCATTGGAGGGTCTAGGGTTAACGCCTAGTTCGATAAATAATAATTGCAATTCAGTTCATAATCACTGACGATGCTGCCGTTGGCGCTCGGGCGCAGCCGGCTCTTTGGCACCCGCCCGTCGTCGCAGTTTGTCCAAATATTAGGCAACCGCGCAGAGGATTTGCGCGGGTCGCACGACGTTTGTTACGCTGGTCCCGCATCGAAGGCCATATCGGTGTATCTCAAAATTTAAGCGCTTAAATCTACCGACGTTCCGCTGATCCATGCGGCGGTGTCCGGACAGGAGGATGACAAATGGATAGACGATCGATGCTGCGCCTGGGGCTTTCGGCCGCCGCGGCCGCGTGTCTCGAACTGACAGGCACAAACAAGGCATTCGCGTTTTCGGATACCAGCCCCTTCGCGAAGGGTGTCGACGTGTCGTCGCTGCCGCAAATCGAAGCGTTCGGTGGAAAATTTTATGCAGGAGGAGTGCGGCACGATGCGCTTGCGCTCTTGCGCTACAACGGTGCGGACTCGTGCCGCATCAAGATCTGGAACGACCCGGGCAACGCGAGTTACTACCCATCCAATCAGGCGGTGGCCGGCTACAACACCGTCGCCCAGGCGGTTGCGCTCGCGAAACGCGCGGCGGCGCTCGGTATGCGCATTCTGATCGACTTCCACTATAGCGACTGGTGGGTCGACCCGAGCAAGCAATACCCGCCGCACGCGTGGGCTGGCCTGAACCTGTCCGACACGTGCAATCAGTTGTACGCGTTCACGACCAACGCGCTCAATCAACTCAAGGCTGCCGGCATCACGCCCGAATGGGTGCAGGTCGGCAACGAGATCACGAGCGGCATGCTTTGGCCGCTCGGCAAGTACGATCAACTCGACAACCTCGCCACGCTGCTGAAGACCGGATACAACGCGGTGAAATCGGTCAATTCCGCCACAAAGGTGATCCTCCATCTGGACAGCGGTGGCAACAATTCGACGAGCCGCTGGTGGTTCGACGCGATGACCTCGCGCGGCGTGCAGTTCGACGTGATCGGCCTGTCCTATTACCCGGCGTGGCAGGGGTCGCTGACCGATCTTGCGAATAACGTGAACGATATTGCGGTGCGCTACGACAAGGCGCTGATGGTCGTCGAAACGGCGTTCGCCTGGACGACGAGCGATGCCGACTCCGAGCCCGACACGATGACGACCGCCGGTTCGACAGGCTTTCCGATGACGCCGGCCGGGCAAGTGCAGTTCTGGCAAGCAGTCAAGAACATCATCGCCAATATCCCGGGCGGAAGAGGCAAGGGTGTGTTCTGGTGGGAACCCGAATGGATTCCGGTGGCAGGTGCCGGTTGGAAGGCCGGCGCCGGCGATCAGTGGGACAACTGCACACTGTTCGATTTCCACGGCAATGCGCTGCCGTCGATCAGCCTGTTCAAGTCGTAATCGCTTGAGCCGGTGAACCGAACGGCGGGTCACTGCCTGCGACATTCGTCGGGCAGTGACCGATCTGCCCGGCGCCTCGACGCGCCCGTACGCCGGTGCCATGTTTCGCGCAAGGTCGGCCGTCGCCCGTATTGGCCGTTCGGACTATAGATGGGGCGGGTGCCATGAGGAACAATGGACCGCTC
>CBJMQH010000013.1:0-21470 GCA_966431825.1 uncultured Trinickia sp. | reverse complement strand
TGGTTTATCATATACGAGAAAAAAATAATTCTCGTATACGACAAAACCCTCGGGCGTGGGCCCACACACGGAATCTGTTTCAATGGCTCAATTCGCCAAACGGGGCGACGCGCAGGCCGCCGCGCCGGACCCGCAGATCGATCACAAGTCGGTTGGCGCGCGCCTGCGCCAGGCGCGCAAGGCACGTGAACTGACGTTGATGCAGCTGTCGGAATTGTCGGGCATCGCCGTGTCGACCATTTCGAAGGCCGAGCGGGGCGACATCGCACTGACTTACGACAAGTTCGCTGCGCTCGCGCATGCGTTGAATGTCGATTTCGATGCGATATTCGGGCGTGCGAAGAAAGCGGCGGGCGGGCCGATCCAGCCGTCGCTGACGCGCTCGGGCAAGCAGGCGATCTACAACACGCCGAACTACGAGTACGGGATGATCGCGAACGATCTGACCGGCAAGCGCATGGTGCCGATCCGCGCGCATGTCCATGCGAGGAAGCTCGAAGATTTCCCGGAATTTATCCGGCACAGCGGCGAGGAGTTCGTATTCCTGCTCAAGGGCAAGCTCGAATTGCGGTTCGAGAACGGCACCGCGTTCAGGCTGGATCCGGGCGACAGTCTGTACTTCGACAGCGCGGTGGGCCAAGTCTATCTGTCCGTAGGAAAAGAAGAGGCCGAAGTGTTGGTGTGCTGCGTCGATACGGATACGCACCGGGCGCCGCAAACGCTCTGACGTTCGATGCGGCGACGAGAGCGGCGCGTTCGGCGATCAAAGTGCGATGACGCGATCTTCCGTTCGGTCACACGCATGTTCCCCGAACATATCCCGGATGTCCCGCTCGATCTCGTTGCACAGCATCGAGATGGGGACGTCGTTGGCGCCGCCTTCGAACGGGTTCTCTGTACTCTCGCCGACCTGCTCGAGCGAGGCGTACATCCAGGAGACGACGGTACTGCATGGCACCACGAGCCACACCATGTTCCCGTGCATGAACCCGGTGACGAATTCGTTCAGCCTGTCGAATTCCTGGAGCAAGCCAAACGGAAACAGCAGGCAAAAGAACTTGACGAAAAGCGCGCTGACGGTCGCATATTGGCGCGGATACGGGAAGTTTTTCAATCGCTCCGATTCCGCTTGCAGCGAGAACAGCTCGCTGAGCGACGCCTGAAGCTGCATATAGGCACTCGGCGTCGCGTGCCCGTTTGCGTGAAGCACCTTCAACGACGAACCCTGCAGGCTCAGGATGCAGGTCGCGATGCTGGTACAAGACAGCGCGCGCTCGACCTCTCGCCGAGGCAGGTAACGCGGCAGCAGCTCGCCGATATTGCTTTCCCATTCCGGAACGCGGTAGTGCCGCAGATACTCGGTATTGAAACGCTTTTGCGTGCTCTCCCATATCCGCGGCTTGCGCAGTTCGAATCGCAGGGCCGTGAGCCATGCGATATGCCTGTCCGCGAGCGCCCGCGCGATCGCACGGTCATCGACGAGATCACGCACCAGTTGCCCCCAGCGGCGGCTGGCGCCAACGATGTGCGTCCAGATGGCCTGCGCCTCCATCGCTCTGTTGTACGTCTGTACGTTCTTGAAGCCGACGATGAACGACGTTGCCGTGCCTAGCAGAACGACGATGGTCAGCGGTACGCAGAGCCACGTGATGCCGAGCAACCGATACAGGATGACGGGCGCCGACCCGCAGACGAGAAGGACATAGACCTTTCGCCGAGTCCAGAACAAGAATTCGGAGAGTTTGTACGACTTGCCTAAGTGCATGCCAATTCTCGACTGACGGGGGCGCTGCTTTGAAACGAACCTTCTGCTGACTATCGAGCGGCGTCGATCACGCCTTTGCGTGCGATCGTTGCAGCCACTCGTCGAGGTTGATGCGTCCGAGACGCGCATCGCCCACGGGAACGAGGGTTGTCTCTTCGACCACGCCGCCGAAATATCGCGCAGTCGGATCGCAAATCACTTCGCGCGGATCGTCGATCGCCTTGAGGTAACGCGCGACGAATTCGTTGAACGGTGCGCGCTCCGGGCCTGCGATTTCGATGGTCCCGTTGCGCGGCGCCGCAAGTGCTGCCTCTGCGACGAACGCGGCCACGTCATCGGAGGCGATCGGTTGGAAGAAGCCCGGCGGAAGCCGCACGGTGCCGTCTTGCATGCTGGTAGCCGCGATGCCGCCGAGAAACTCCATGAACTGCGTCGAACGAACGATGGTGTAAGGGACGCCCGAGGCTTTCACGAGCCTCTCTTGAGCTACCTTGGCGCGGAAATATCCACAGTCGGGCATGCGATCGGTGCCGACGATCGAGAGCGCGACGTGGTGCCCGACCTCTGCAGCCGCTTCCGCCGCGTGCAGGTTGCGGCCGGACGTTTCAAAGAATTCCATCACGGCGGCATCTTCGAACGAAGGCGAATTGGCGAGGTTGACGACGACCTTCGCACCGCGCAGCGCATCTTCGAGTCCTTCTCCGGTGATGCTGTTGATGCCGCTCTGGGGCGAGGCCGCGATGACTTCATGGCCCTTCTCGCGAAGGATGGCGACAGTCTTCGAGCCGATCAGCCCAGTCCCGCCGATGACGACGATCTTCATGGTTCAACCTCCAGATGGTGTGAGCGGCAAGGCGCCGCTTGGCATCAATCGTAGGTGCGCGCGACGTATTGCGGTAGATCCGCAAACGGCCTCTCAGTGTTGATGTCTACGCACCAATCCACACCGCCATGCCTTGGAAGTCCGCGCTTGTACGCGGGCGTCAGATGGTCTGGCGCAGGGCGGCTGCAACGCGTTGCGCGGCGCGTTCCGTCTCGTCTTCGTTGAAGGCCGCGAAGCCCATGACGAGAGCGGGTTCGTGGTGATGGCGATGGGTGTACTTGCCCAACGGCGCAGCGTCGATACCCGCGGGCTTCAGTCTTTGAAGCGCGGTGCTTTCGCGGACACCCGACAGCGCGCAGGCGGCGTCGAGGCCGGCTGCAATGGGCGCAACGCTAATGAGGTCCTGCCAATGCTTGAGCGCACATTGCTCGAACGCGCGTGCACGGGCAGCGTAGATCGTGCGCGTGCGGCGAATGTGCCGATCAAAATGTCCTTCGCTCAGAAAATCCGCGAGAACCGCTTGCGTCAGACCGTTGGCGCTTCGCGACGTGATCGAAGCGGCCCGCACGAAGGGCGCAACGAGTCGAGGCGGCAGCACCACATACGCGAGCCTGAGCGCGGGAAACATCAGCTTACTGAAGGTGCAGGCCAGGATGACATGCGAGTCGGCGCCGGGCAGGCTGCGCAGCGCGGGAAGCGGCCGCGAGCGGAAGCAGTATTCGCTGTCGTAATCGTCTTCGAAAATCATGGCCTCGGTCGCCTGCGCCCAGCGCAGCAAGGCGGCCTGCCGTTCGCTCGACATCGCGACACCGAGCGGCGCATGGCGCGAAGGCGTAACGTAAGCGAGCGCGGCGGCGGGGGATTCCTGTATGCCATGGTCTACCAGAAGCCCATCGGAATCGACAGGTACATCGACGATGCGTGCCCCGCTAGCGTGCATGATCTGGCGCGCGCCCACATAGCCGGGGTCTTCCATCCACACCGGATCGCCGGGCGCAGTGAGCAAGCGCAGGCAAAGGTCGAGCGCCTGTTGCACGCTGCCGACGATGACGACCTGGTCCGGCGACGCGATGACGCCACGCGAGATAGCCAGATGCTCGACAATCGCCTGCCGCAACGCAGGCAAACCGGCCGGATTCACATCGTCCAACGTCAGCAGACGCGAAGGGCGCAAGTGGTGCGCATGCAGCTTGCGCCACAGATCGATGGGAAACAACCGTATATCGCTGCGGTGCGGATGGAACGGCCGCGGCAGCGAGGCCGTTCCCGACAGCGGAAACGGGGAATCGTGTTCCGTCAGCCGTTTGATCCACGGACCCTGCGGTTCACGATCGAGACGGTCGTCGGCTACGGCCTCCGAGTGCGTCGGTGGGGCGGCTGCGTGCCGTGGATCGGGCAACTGCGTGTTCACGCGTGTGGCGCTGCCCTTGCGGGTGACGAGATAGCCCTCCGATAGCAATTGCTCGTACGCGCTTGCTACCGTGCCGCGTGCGAGCCCGTATTGCTGTGCCAGTGTGCGCGTGCCTGGCAGCGAACTGCCGGGGGGAACGCGCCCGGTGACGATTGCCTGTCTCAGCGCGTCATAGAGCCAGCGCTGTAACCCGGTTGCCGCGTCGGGCGCACCTAGCAAAAGGGACCAGACGACAGGCTCGCGCTCGCGCGTTGCACGCTCGGATGCTGCAACACTTCGATTGTTCATGGGGCTTGGAATCCGTTGCTCGATGGGCCATTGCTTCTCAGACGTTCACCGCCCGAACGTTGTGACACGGTTCGCCGAAAATGATCGGTGAGCGAACTGGCCCAACGCATCAGTCGGCAACTGGCTCATTACAGGTGAACGCTTTGCTCGCACTATTGACACGGCTTTCGCCGCGAGGTGGAACAGCGGCGGTCATGTCAGGGTACACCGCGTCCAAGCCTCGTCAGGTTCGATCGGCGCCGTGGTCGGGTTCGGCGAGCGAGATGACGCTCACGATGCCCTGCTTCGTCATCTTCGTGTAAGGACAAAAGCGCTCGGCATTGCGAATCAGTTCCTCGGCGAGGATCCGTTCGACTCCCGGCAAATGAACGCGCATGCGAGCCGTGAGGACGAACAGCCCGTCCATGGGGTCCCGACCGAAATCGACGGTGACGCCGACCGACGCGCCAAGGATCGGAATGGCCGCGCGTGCCGCGAGCAGGCTCAACGCGCCATGAAAGCAAGCCGCGTAGCCGGCGGCGAACAACTGCTCCGGATTGGTGCCGCCTCCGGGCCCGCCGAGCGCTTTGGGCAGGCGCAGGTCGACGATGAGTTGGCCGTCCTCGGAGCGCGCGAGTCCCGAAGCGCGACCATGGTTCGCTTCGCCTCCCGTCACCGTAACGGTGGTCGAGTACAGGGCTTGGATTTCCTTCCCGTGGTACTTGTCGAGCAGCGTTAGCGGGGGTGGGCGCAGCGTCGTCTTTCGTGTCATTGCGAGTCGTCAACCGTCGAGAAGATACGTAGTGCCGAAGGAGGTGCCCCCTGTGCTAGTCGACCACCGCGACGATATTGACGGTCCCTTGGCGTGCCATTTTTGCGTAGGGGCACAAGCGTTCGGCGTTGCGAACGAATTCTTCCGCCACGCGCCGCTCGACGCTCGGCATGCGAACGCGAAGATCGACGACCAACGCGTAGCCGCCATCCATCGGATCGCGGCCGAACGAAACCTGCGCGGCTACGACGATATCGTCGAGCTGTATCCCGTCGCGCTTGGCGAGCAGATTCAACGCACCATGGAAGCACGCTGCAAAGCCGGCCGCAAACAGTTGCTCGGGGTTCGTGCCGTCGCCGGGCCCCCCGAATACAGCGGGCAGGCGCAGATCCAGCGCCAGGTTTCCGTCGTCCGAGCGGACCACGCCGGAGGCGCGGCCGTGTCCGGTCGCACCGCCCGATACGGTGACAGTCGTCGTATAAAGCGGAAGAAAGTCTTGGCCCCTGTATCTGTCGAGCAGTGCAAGCGGCGGCGCATGCAGGTCTTTGTCATCCATTGGCATTCTCAAATTCAGTCATGCACGTTCCCTTGAACGGGCACGGTCGACTCCATGGTAGGCCAGCGCTCGGAGCCGGCGGTAGCACCGTTCCAGTACGCATCGTGTTTCCTGTTCGACACCAATCTAGACTCACTACCTATGGATGAAATGCTTAACGAGCGAGGGTTGAGCCCCGTTTCGGACCGATGCGATGTGTCCTACACTGCAAGCCTACCTATGACGGAAGCGCAGCGGAAGCGGAGCAGGCCGCCAATGGACCAATCGGATACGCAGCGAACCGGATTTCGTATTGGCTTGCCCAATCGCAGCGACGATTTATCGACCTGTTTCGCCACGAGCTATGCAGGCATCATCGCGTTCATGGCGGTGGCAACCGAAGGCAGCTTCGCGAAGGCAGGAGAACGCCTCGGCATCGGCCGCTCGGCGGTGTGCCGAAATGTGCAAAAACTGGAAACGCAATTGAGCACGCGATTGTTTCTGCGCACGACGCGAACGACCCACCTGACGCTGGAGGGCGAGCGATTCTTCGAGAATTGTCACCAAGGGGTCGAGCGTATTGTCGAGGCGGTCAACGAGATGCTTGAGCTTCGCGAGGGGCCGCCGCGCGGGCTCGTGCGCGTCAGCTCGACGGTCGGTTTCGGCAGGAAGGTGGTAGCGCCGCTGCTCGAGAAATTCATGGCGACCTGTCCCGAGGTGGCGATCGATCTGCTGCTCGACGACAGGCCCGTCGATTTTGTTTCCGAACAGATCGACGTTGCGTTCCGCGACGGGCGTATCGAAGATTCGAGCATCATCGCCAAACAGTTGGTGCCGATGGAGCGGGTGCTCTGCGCCTCACCTTCGTATGCGCAGCAGTACGGCCTACCGTCATCCCTCGAAGCATTGGATCAACACGCATGCATCAACTTGCGGTTCGCGGGCGGTCGCGTCCTGGAGTGGGAGTTCAAGGTTGACGGCCGTGCTCACAAGTACCTGCCGGCAGCCCGATTGACCTTCAGCGATATCGACCTGGTCTTGCGAGCCGTCCTCGATGGTCGCGGTATCGCGCAACTGCCCGGCTATCAGGTTTGCGATTACGTTGCCCGCAATGAGCTCGTGATTGCCCTGAAGCGCTATGTGCCGGACGACCGCGGCCACTTCATCTGCTATCTGAGCCGACAGCACCTGCCGTCGCGCATTCGCGCGTTCGTCGACTTCATGACGACGGAGATTCGCGCGCTCGATGTTCTCTGCCTGGGCGAATTCACATCGCCTTGAGTTCACTGACGCGACCCGTGACAGCGCGGATTGGTGTCCGCCAGGAAACGGTGAGTGTTCGCGAGCAGGTCTACCGCTTGTAGCGTCCTCACACCTACCATGCAGTCATGGCAACACGGCAACCCTCGATCTGACTGACTTCATGTAGCGATCGATTTTTTCCAAGGCGTATTGCGCCTCGGAGGGGGCCGTTTTGCCTTCAGCCCGAGGCAGGGATCTTAGCGCTTCGATGCGTTCGTTCGCAAAACGCTCGCAGGCAATGAGCGCGTCGCAGCTACGAGGTGGGTGGCTCGCCATGAATACACGCGATATCAACTGGATCGCAATGTCGCTGGAGGGTGCCGGCGCCGAATACGCGATCGCTCTCGGCGCCCATATCGTCAGCGAGCGCGACGGTTATTCGCATCACGGCATTTATGCAGGGAACGGACAAGTGATTCATTACGGCGGGTTTCATCACTCGATTGGGCGGCGGCCTGTCGAATCCATTTCTCTTCGAAGTTTCGCTGCGGGAAAGCGGGTTGGCGTGCAATCCGAACCACATGCCCTTTATCGAGGCATGGATGCCGTGGCGCGGGCACGATCCCGCTTGGGCGAAGATCGATATCGGATCTTGACGAACAACTGCGAGCATTTTTGTACGTGGTGCGTGCAAGGCGTTGCGCGCAGCGAGCAGGTGCGTCGCTGCTTCATGCATCCCTGGTCGGGTGTCAAGACGATGCGCGTGCTGCTACGAAGAAGCCACACGGTCCGGCATGGCGTCGCGCGGATCCTGCGCCATGCGCGCCGTATTCGCTCGTCTGTCTTGGCGCGTTGCTTCGCCCCTCAGCTCGGCCGGGCCTAGGCTGCCAGGCAAGCGCGAATGCGACGTTGAATATGAGTCGAAACGTGGCAAACAAGCGGTATTTAGTTAAGACTCCTTAAGGAATGAACATGAGATCGGAATCCAACTCGGTCGCCGCTGCGCCATTGACCGGCGCCAGATTTATTATCGGAACCTTCGCGGTCGCACTCGCCACGTTCATGAACGTGCTCGATTCGTCGATTGCAAACGTTGCCATTCCAACGCTCTCGGGCAATCTCGGTGTTTCCGTCGATGAGGGTACGTGGGTCATCACGCTCTTTGCCGCTTCGAACGCCGTGTCGATTCCTCTCACGGGATGGCTCACGCAGCGGGTCGGTCAAGTGAAGCTGTTCGTCGGCGCGATTCTGCTGTTCGTGCTCTCGTCTGCGGCATGTGGGCTCGCACCGAATCTATGGGTGTTGCTTGCGGCCCGCGTGGTGCAGGGGGCGGTGGCGGGGCCGCTCGTGCCGCTATCGCAAGCGCTGCTGCTGGCGTCATTCCCGAAGGAGAAGAGTGCGAGCGCGCTGTCGCTCTGGGCCATGACGGCGACGGTTGGGCCGATCGCGGGGCCCGCGCTGGGCGGATGGATCACCGACCGCTATAGCTGGTCATGGATCTTTTACATCAATGTGCCCGTGGGGCTGTTCGCCGCCGGCGTCATTTGGATGATCTATCGGGAACGCGAGACGCCGGCGCGCAAACTGCCGATCGACAAGGTCGGGCTGATTTCGCTCATCGTTTGGGTGGCGTCGCTGCAGATCATGCTCGACAAGGGAAAGGATCTTGACTGGTTCAATTCGCCGGTGATCTGGTTGCTCACTATCGTGGCAGCAGTAGGCTTCGTGTTCTTCCTGATATGGGAGCTCACCGAGGAAAAGCCCGTCGTCGATTTGCGCCTGTTCGCCAGGCGGAATTTCGGCGGGGGCACGGTGGCGATTTCTGTTGCCTTCGCGCTGTTCTTCGCGAACCTCGTCGTGCTGCCGCAATGGATCCAGGGCTATCTCGGCTACCGCTCGGTGGACGCGGGGCTCGTGACGGCGCCGCTCGGCATCTTTTCCGTCGTGCTGGCGCCCGTCATGGGCAAGATCATGCCGCGCTCGGACATGCGTGTGCTGGCTACGCTCGCGTTCATCGGGTTCGCCGGCGTGTTCCTCATGCGCTCGCATTACACCACGGGCGTCGACACCTATACCCTCGTCCTGCCGACACTCTTGCAAGGAATTCCGACCGCGCTCTTTTTCACGCCGCTGACCGCGATCATTCTCTCGGGGCTTCCGCCCGAGCGGATTCCGTCGGCAGCGGGGCTGTCGAACTTCGCGCGGATCTTCGCGGGTGCGGTGGGGACCTCCCTGCTCAGTACCGGCTGGAACAACCGGACCATCCTGCACCACGAGCGGCTCGTCGAGCAGACGAGCGTCAACAATCCGACCTTCACCGGCGCCATTGCGACGTTGGAGAACACGCTCGGTGCGAGCGCCGACAAGGCGCGTGCCTTCTTCGAATATTCGCTCAATACCCAAGCGGCGATGCTGGGGCTGAACGACATCTTCTGGCTCTCCGCCGTGATCTTCATTTTGATCATCCCGCTGATCTGGCTCACGCGGCCGGTCAAGGGCGGGGCCGCAGGCGCAGCCGGAGCGGGCGGCCACTGAAGCTGCGTGCGCTGCGCATCCTGCTCAATACATTCACTGGACGGTGCAAACATGAAACCGCGCAATTTTGGCCTTGGCGTGAGCCTTCACGCATCGAAATGGGTGGTATCGGCGATCGTTGCGGCGATGCTGCCGGCGTGTGCGAACTATGCGGGCATTCACAGCGATAAACAGATCGCCGGACCGCAGCAGTTCGAGACGGCCCAAAGCTTGCCGGCCGAGCAGGGCCACTGGCCGGCCGCGGATTGGGTCGACCAATTCGGCGACGCCCAGCTCAAGACGCTGATCGACGAAGCGCTGAAGTCGAGCCCGACGCTCGAGCAGGCCATGGCGCGCGTGAGGCAAGCGCAAGCCTATGGCGAAACCGCGAGGGCGGGCACCCTGCCGCGTGTCGATGCGGACTATTCGCTGACCCGCGAGCAGTACAGCGCTGCCACGATGATTCCGCCGCCATTTGCCGGCAGCTGGCAGACGGAGAACAAGGGCCTGTTGTCGGCCTCGTTCGATCTCGATCTGTGGGGGAAGAACCGCGAGGCGATGAAAGCGGCGCTGTCGCAAGCGCAAGCGAGCAACGCCGATGCGCAATTCGTCAAGCTGACGCTCGAAACTGCCATTGCGCGCACCTACAACCGGCTTGCGCGGCTCTTTGCGCTGCGCGACGTGGCCGCGCAAGAGGTGGAGCGCCGCACGCAGATCGATGCTGTGACCGCGGGTCGAATTGCCATGGGCCTCGATACGGAAGTGGAGCGCAAAGGCGCATTGGCGAACCTGGCGACGAGCCGTGCGGCGCTAACCGGCTTGGACGGCAGTATTACGTCGATACGCTATCAATTGGAGGCTCTGGTGGGGGCTGTCCCTGGTCGCGGCCGCTCGATCGATCGGCCCGTACTCGGTGGCGGCGACGATGTGAAGCTGCCCGGGAACCTGCCCGCGGATCTTATCAGCAGACGACCCGACATCGTAGCCGCGCGCTGGCGCGTCGACGCGACGATGCATGACGTGAAGGAAGCCAAGGCGGAGTTCTATCCGGACATCAATCTGAGCGCTGCGATCGGCTTCGATGCGTTCGGGTTCGGGCGCTTCCTCACTGCTGCGAGCCGGACGGCGTCGGCCGGGCCGGCCATCCACCTGCCGATTTTCGACGCCGGCGCATTGCGTGCGCAGTTGAAGGGCCGCTACGCGGCGTTCGACTACGCGGTTGCTGTGTACAACCAAACACTCGTTACGGCACTGTCCGATATCGCCACGCAGCTCGATGGCATTCGGTCCAGCGACGCGCAACTCGTCGATGCGCAATCTGCACAGCAGGCCGCGCGCGAGGCCGATCAATTGGCGGTGACGCAATACAAGGCCGGGCTCACTAATCAATTGACCGTGCTCAATGCCGATGTCGTCGCGTTGAACGCCGATCAGATCGTCGTCAATCTGAAGATGAACCGCCGCGATCAGAAAATCGCGCTCGCCGCGGCGCTCGGCGGAGGCTATGTCGATACCTCCGACGCAGCGCTTGGGCCCGGCGAGGCCGATCGGCAACGTGCCTACGTTGCAGCCGCGCGTTGACCCGCAGTTCGCAAACCAGCCAGGAGAGTTGAAATGAGCGATACCATCACGTCCGATCGCGAACGCGCAGATACGATCGGTGACGATCACGACAAGCAGGCAGGCGGACACGGCATACAGCGCTCGACCGGTACCCCGGGCGCGAACCCTCCGAGCCGTCGCAAGCGCTTGCTCGCATTGCTTGGCCTCGCCGTAGCGTCGGCCGGTGCGGTGTACGGCGCGTACTACTACAGCTATGCGCGCTTTTACGAATCGACCGACGACGCCTATGTCAGCGGCAATCTCGTGCAACTGACGCCGCAGGTATCCGGCACGGTTGTGGCCGTCAACGCCGACGACACGCAGATCGTGAGAGCGGGGCAGACGGTCGTTGCGCTCGATCCGGCCGATTCCAGGATCGCGCTGGCCAATGCGCAGGCCGCACTCGGCCAGACCGTGCGGCGCGTCAGCAGCTTGTATGTGAACAACGAATTCTATGCGGCGAACGTTGCGCAGCGCGAGTCCGATCTTGCGCGTGCCGCCGACGATCTGCGCCGCCGGCAGGCGGTCGCCCCAACGGGGGCAGTGTCGGCCGAAGACATTGCGCACGCTCGCGATGCGGTCAACGCTGCGCGCGCCGCAGTCGATGCGGCCCGCCGGCAGGCCGAAGCGAATCGGGCGCTGACTGTCCGTACGACGGTAGAGGCGCATCCCGACGTACAGGCGGCGGCGTCCAAAGTCAGAGACGCCTATCTGGCGTATGCGCGCGATACGCTGCCGGCGCCGGTGACGGGCTATGTGGCACGGCGTTCGGTGCAGGTCGGCCAACGCGTAGCACCGGGGGCGCCGCTGATGGCGATCGTGCCGCTCGACGGTGTATGGGTCGATGCGAACTTCAAGGAAGTCCAGCTCAAGCGGATGCGTATCGGGCAACCCGTGACATTGACGGCGGACGTCTATGGATCGAGCGTCACGTATCACGGTCGAATCGAGGGATTCTCCGCCGGTACGGGCAGTGCATTCGCCACCTTGCCGGCGCAGAATGCCACCGGCAATTGGATCAAGATCGTCCAGCGCTTGCCGGTGCGCATCCGGATCGATCCGAGCGAGCTCGCGGCACATCCGCTCCGGATCGGTTTGTCGATGCAAGTGGACGCCGATACGCACGACGATACCGGCACGCAGCTCGGTGCGGCGGCCAGCACGAGCTATCGGACCGACGTGTTCACGCAATATGGTGCGCAGGCGGATGCCGAGATTGCGAAGATCGTTCGGCAAAACGAGGCTGCCAATCATGGCGCGTGATCCCGTTCATACGGACCGATTGGCGATGCTGGGGCGAGCCGTCGCATTCATCGTCCATGACGCGTTGCAGCCGGTCGCATCCGCATTGACGCGGGGAGAGTCGGCTTTGCGGTGGCTTCGCCGCGATACGCCCGATGTGGCAGCGGCCGTTGCGTCGCTCGAACGCCTGGTGGAGGACGTGCAGCGCGCGAGCGCGACGCTGTCGGCGCTCCGGAAATTGGCCGCTCCGACGGCTGGACCAAAACTGCCGCTATCGCTGAACGCGCTGCTGAACGACTCGGTGCGATGGCTCGAGGACGAGCTTCGCCACAACGAGATCGACGTGTTGCTCGACCTCGTGCCTGACGATGTTCAAGTGGCGGCCGCCCGCGTCGCGCTGCAGCAGTTGCTCGTCAACTTGATCGTCAACGCGATCGAGGCGATGGTCGAGAACCCGCCAGCGGCACGGCGGCTGACCGTGAGCCTTTCCGTAGAGGGGCGCAATGCGGTTATTGCGGTCAGCGATACAGGCCGCGGAATTGCGTCGCATGCCGCGCCGAACTTGTTCGATGCGTTCTATACGAACAAGGAAGGAGGCACGGGCATGGGGTTGGCGATTTGCCGTCGTATCGTGACGCAGCACGCGGGCAGCCTCGATGCGCTGAGCCCGCCCGACGGCGGCGCGCGGTTCGTGGTGCGGCTGCCACGCCTGGGGGCGTGCGGTGCGGGAGCGGGCCAGCGCTGATGGAGCGTCTTATCGGAGGGACGAAAATGAACCAATCGGAGTCGTCGGAGCGAGGCATTCGGCTGTGTCCGCCTTGCCGGCCTGACGGGCTGTCCGCGAGCTTTTCGGCGAGCTATGCGGGCATCATGGCATTCATGGCGGTGGCGAGCGAGGGCAGCTTTGCGAAAGCCGGCGAGCGCCTTGGGATAGGACGGTCAGCGGTGAGCCGGAGCGTGCAGAAGCTCGAAATGCAGCTCAGCACGCGGTTGTTCCAGCGCACGACGCGCACCACGCAGTTGACACGCGAAGGGCAACGGTTCTTTCACAATTGCCATCAGGGCGTGACCCATATCGTGGACGCCATGAACGATATGCTCGAGCTTCGTCACGGGCCTCCAAGCGGCTTGCTGCGTATCGGGTCGACGGTTGCATTCGGCCGAAAGATCGTCGCGCCGTTGCTGGACGGATTCATGAAACGCTATCCCGACATTACCGTCGATCTTCTGCTCGACGAGCGTCCCGCCGATTTCACCACGGACCGGATCGACGTAGCGTTTCGAAACGGGCGCATCGAAGATTCGAGCATCGTCGCGAAGCAATTGATTCCGATGCAGATGGCACTATGTGCCGCCCCTGCGTATGTCCATGCGCACGGCCTGCCGGACACGCTGGACGAGCTATGCCTGCACGAGTGCATTAATCTTCGTCTCGCGAGCGGCAAGCTGTTCGAATGGGAGTTCAAGGTCGACGGTTGCATGCGCAAGTTTTTGCCGAAGGCTCGAATCGCCTTCAACGACGCCGATTTGGTATTGCAAGCGATACTGCGCGGCCAGGGCATCGCACAGATCGCGGGCTATCAGATACGCGATCACATTGCGGCGGGCGAGCTTGTCGTTGCCATGGCGCGGTACGCGCCCGACGATCGCGGCCATTACATCTGCTACCTCACGAGGCAGCATCTGCCGACACGCATTCGCGTTTTCGTCGATTTCATGACCGAGCAGATCCGCGCACTCGATCTCAATTGCCTGACCGACTTCAATCCTTATGGGGGTTTGAATACGGCCGCAGGATGGGCGGCCTGATTCAGTCTTCATCGGTGAGAAGAGCGCCGAATCTCGATACCGGAGCGTATTGTGAGTCCAATCGCATCGATGCCGCGTCGCGGGCGCGAGTGTCTCGAACCGTTGGTCTATGTTGTCGACGACGACCCCGACATGAACGACGCGCTCGTCGATCTGCTGCACTCGGTTGGCCTGCGCGCTGAGTCGTTCTTGTCCGCCGATCACTTTCTGTCGACCGAAATCGCCGAGGCGCCGGGTTGCGTCGTGCTCGATGTTCGTCTGCGCGGTGCCAACGGGCTTGACGTTCAGCGCGAGCTGACTCGGCGCGGGATCGATTTGCCGATCGTCTTCATCACCGGCTACGGCGATATCGAAATGACGGTACAGGCGATGAAGGCCGGTGCCGTGAATTTCTTGGCCAAACCGTTTCGCGACCAGGCATTCCTCGATGCGGTCGCGCAGGCGATCGCCGTGGACCGTACGAAGCGCCGATCGGTGCGGTGCGACGAAGACTTGCGCGGGCGTTTTGCAACGCTTACAGATCGCGAGCGCGAGGTGATGATGCTCGCGGTTGCCGGGCTCATGAACAAGCAGATCGCCGGCGAGATCGGGATCAGCGAAGTCACGGTCAAGATTCATCGCGGCAGGGCGATGCGCAAGATGTTGGCCCGCACGTTCGCCGATCTCGTCAAGATGGCGATCGACCTCGACCGTACGGCGCTGCCCGATCCGGGCGGCTTGGCATTGGCGCCGCGCGCCCTCGTCGGCGCGGCGCCGCAATCGGTGGCCATGAGCTATGGGTGATCCGGGTTTCGCGCGCGATGAATGTCGTGCGTGACGAACGGATTGTCTTGTGTCGGCATCGCCAACCATTCGGGATGTTGCAGCGTTTCCCTGATGTCTTCTAGTCCGCTGCCCCAATGCTCGCTCATGGTCAGCGGGCCGAACTGAAAATCCTTCGCGCTGCCCTCGAACGATTTGTCGCGATAGATCAGTTGAACGACATTGCGACGGGCGTTGCAGGCGCGCTCGGCGGCGCGTCGATAAGCCTCGTGCTCGCGGCTTTCCGGCGGCACGAGGGCCATCACCTCGTTCAACATGACCCGGAAATTCTGTTGTTCGCTCATGTAGTCCGTGATGAAGCGGGTGCGGCTCGAATACTGCACATCCTTTTGACGCGTGGCGACGCCGAGCAACGTGTCGGGCACGCTTCCGCGGGCGCTCCATAAATCGACTTGGAAGATCAGCGAGTTGCGTCGGGGTTGGGCCTTCAGAATCGCGGAAAGCGGCGTATTGGAAACGAGTCCCCCGTCCCAATAGAATTCGCCGTCGATCTCGACGGCCGGGAAGCCCGGCGGCAATGCGCCGGAAGCCATGAAATGCTCGGCGCGCAGGGCCGTTTTGGCGTTGTCGAAATACACGAAGTTGCCGGTGCGCACGTTCACCGCGCCGACCGATACGCGCATCTCTTCATGCCGGTTGATCCGATCGAAATCGGCGAAGCGCTCCAGCGTCGACTTCAGCGGCGTCGTGTCGTAGTAGCTTGCATTGTGGGGCGTGGGGGACTGCATCAACCCAGGCGACCAGAGACGGGGAGAGAAGAACCCGCGCTGGCCCTCCAATAGCGCGCGGGCTGCTTCGATCCCGTCGAACCAGATTCGCAGCGGGTCGGGCCAGTGCTGTGCGGTCTCGGCGATCATTTCGTACGGGAAAAGGCTGGGCAACCAGGGCTGGCGACAAATGTGAGCCCAGAATTCGCGCAGCTTGGACACGCGATGCTCGGGCGCGTTGCCCGCGATGATGGCGGCGTTGAGTGCGCCGATGGAAATGCCCGCGATCCAGTTCGGGCTGATGCCTGCTTCCGCGAGGCCTTGGTACACGCCTGCCTGATAGGAACCGAGTGCGCCACCGCCTTGGAGCACGAGCGCTGTGACGGCATAGTTGCGGTCGATTTCGATGGTTGACGTCGATCGTGCGGTTTCCTTTGCGGGGCCGGACGATCCTTGCAACGCTTGCTTGTCCTGGAACATGTGAAACTCCCTCGTTGATTCGCGTGGATATGCTCGCGGCGCGCGGTTGGTGGCCGCGAGCATTGGCGACGCGGCTACTGCATGTACCAGCCGTGGCTCACCACGAACGATTGGCCCGTGAGTGCGTTGGAGGGGTAGGCGCACAGGAAGAGTGCCGTTTGTGCCACGTCGTCGACCGTGGTGAATACGCCGTCCACGGTGCCGCCGAGCATGACGCGGCGTATCACTTCCTCTTCGCTGATGCCGAGTTCGCGCGCCTGCTCTGGGATTTGTTTATCTACCAGCGGCGTACGGACGAAGCCGGGGCAAATGACATGGGAGCGTACGTTGTGCTCGCCGCCTTCCTTGGCGACGACGCGTGCAAGGCCAAGCAGGCCGTGTTTGGCCGCGACATAGGCACATTTGAGCGGCGACGCCTCATGGGAATGGACCGAACCCATATAGAGGATGGTGCCGCCGCGCTGGCCGCGGTACATGTATTTGAGTGCTGCACGTGTGGTCAGGAACGCGCCGTCCAGGTGGATGGCCTGCATGCGTTTCCAATCGGCGAAGCTGTATTCGTGCACCGGATTGACGATTTGGATGCCTGCATTGGACACCAGGATATCGATTCCGCCGAAGTGCTCGGCGACCGATTGCATCGTGCGATCGACCGCGGCTTCATCGGCTACGTCCATGGCGACGCCGATGGCGTGGCCGCCTGCGGCGGCGATAGCGTGTGCGACGGTGTTTGCCGCATCCTCGTTCAGATCGGCGATGGCGACCGAGGCGCCTTCCCTCGCCAACAGTTCGGCGATGGCTTTGCCGATGCCGCTGGCGGCGCCCGTCACGACTGCCGTTTTACCGTGAAGTTTCATGAAGTTCTCCATTGGATGATGACCGGGCCTGCGTTGCGGGCGACCGGCTTGGTGCCTGAACTCGTTAGTGCTGCAGATAGTCGTAGACGACTTCACCGAGCCCGAGCGTGAGGTCTGCCACGTAGTGTTTTGCGCCGACGACTTCGAGGACCGGCAGTGAGGCGACGGGTGCGAGGGCGTGCGGAAAGAGGGAGAGCGCTGCCGGACCTGTCCATGCGCCTTTGACTTGGACGTCTTTGAGGAAATAGCAGACGAGTTCGCAGACGCGGGCTGAGCCGTCTACATGCGGCAGGATTTTCAGCAGAAAGTTTGGGGTGTTCGCCAGGGTGTCGCGAACCTGATCGCTGTCGATCGTTTGATGTTGGTAGCCCATCGTGCCTGTGGCGACGCGGACGGGGCCGTAGTCGAGGGTGCCCACGAGCGTATCGGTCTCGACTGCGAGGCGGGGGCTCGCGAGCTTTTTCGGGAAGCCCCAAAGTTCGCGCCCGGCGGCGAGCGGCGGGTGATCGTCGAGAAACATCGCGTGGGTGTAGTTGCCGCGGCGCCCTTCGAAGGTCACGGGAATGACCTGGCCGGATTCGGAGTAGTTTCCGAAGCCCGTGGAGTCGGGCATGCGGATGAATTCGTAGTGCACGAGCGGATCGGCGATTTCGAGCGGTTCCGGCACGACGGCGCGCAATAGATCCGGGTCGGTACGATAGGAGATGACGAGGAACTCGCGTTGGATGAAGCGGTACGGTCCCATCGGATATGCCGGCCGACTTAGCGGTGTGGCAAAGGCCAAGTCGCGGATAGTCTGAACGTCCATGGTGCTCAAGCCTCCTCGGGCGGTGACGTGGTGCGATGCGCCGTCGGGATGAAGGCGATCGATCACGGTCAGCGCATTCTGGAGGAGCGAGCTGTGGCGCTCTATCACACGTAGGTATCAGCGGACGTTATCCGTTCGTGCGACGGAGCAAGGCGGAATGAATCCAGTTTTCAAGTGAGGAGGCGCCCGCGCATCAAATTGATGGAGGGGCTGACGGTGGTCGGTGCATCTTGGGATCGCGATTAGCCCGAAAGCGCTATTCTTCGCAGTTGAGGCGTTCTTTGCATCGTCTTGCGTACGGGGTGATGGTGCCACCTTGTAATCGCGCAGGTCCAATAGATTGGACTCGAAGCACCGCACTGGTGACGAACATGCCTACACTTTCTGACATTGAGCGGGTCGACTTGCCATCCGCGTCCCGGTTGGCCGCGGTGTATGGGCAAGCCGATTTCGCCGACGCGTTTTCGGTGGACTTGCCTCAGAACGATACCCATGACGCAGCGTCTCTCGCCGAGCACATTTTCGCGCAGCAGCCCAAGTGGATTGCCACGCTCCTGAGTGCGCGGGACACGCTCGTGCGGCCGTTCGGCCTCAAGCGAGCGGTTGACTTGCTATCCGCGGACGGAGATCGGTTGAACATTTTTCGCGTGTACGAACGACACGACGACGAAATCATTCTCGGCGAGGATGACGCGCATCTCGACTTCCGCTTATCGGTTCTCATAAGGCCGGCTGCGCAGGGGCATCCGCGCCGACTCATCCTCACCACGCTCGTTTTCTACAATCGTCTGCTAGGCCGTGCCTACATCTCCCTTATCGCGCCTTTCCATCGAATGGTCGTGCGAGCGTCGTTGCGTAGCGCCCGGTCGGTGGAAAGTGCCAGTGGAGAGGCAACGAACCAACGCGTTTGATCGGGCCATATGCGTGCGATGGCCGGCTATGCGTGATCAGAAGTCGCGCGTGCGTGGGATGACAACGGCCTGGCCGTGTAGTTTGCCGTCCTCGTCGAGAAGCTGCCACAGTGTAGCTTCCTCGATTATGAAGCGCTGGCCTGACTTGGTGACACGCACGCCCTTGTAGCCTGCCTCGTAGCCGAGCCGCTGTACCCGTTCAAGGAATTGCTGCCGCTCCTCGCGATTCGGGGCCTCGGCTGAGAGTCTGGACGGCAGTCGGATGATTTCGTCCCAGCTATATCCAAAGCGGCGCTGCGCGGCCTTGTTGGCGTAAATAAAGAGCGGGTCGGGATCGGTGTTGTGCGCGAGTACCGCAAACGGGGCGCTCTCATAAAGCCATTCGGCAGCTTCGAGCACGGGCATGGTCTGCGACACGAGAGGGCGGCCAAGAAGCTGGGCGTGGCTGGCGGCAAGGAGCTGATAGAAAGCCGGATTGCGGTGGAGCGGGATCATCTGGGACATCTCGACGTGGGGTCTGCGCGACGGCGGAGGCGCTCACGATACAGCATCTGCGAACGTGGGCTCATTATTTCTTGGCGATCAGCGGTAGCAAATAACGATGAGGGATCAAGCGGCTGGCACTTCCGCCCGATTCAGCCCATGGGCACGAGGCACAACCCGACCGAGGCTGTATGAAAACGCTCGCCGAACGCTCCATTCGAAAAAGTCGACCCATCAGATCGCGCTGTGTTGGCCTAGTGGCGACTCGGGAGGGGCGACGCGACACCCGCAAACCGCGGAGTTTCGCGTTTTCGCACAGCCTCGACCCAAAGCGGGCTGGCTGGCAAGACCATCACAAAACTTTCCCGGAGCATTGTCGATTTCCGATCATCAGCTTCGTCGTCAGTACATCCCCACCCAAAGGAGCTCCCATGAAATACCTCGGCCTGGCCTACTTCACCCCCGAAAAATTGGCCGCGATGGCGTCAGACGACGTCAAGGAATTGGTGAGCCAATGCCCTGCATTGGACGAGAAGATGCGCGCCACTGGCAAGGTTCTGATTTCCGCGTCGCTTGGCGATCTGGACACCTGGAGGACACTTCGCCCGCGCAGTCGCAAGACGCACGTCACCGATGGGCCTTACACCGAGTCGAAGGAAGTCGTGGGCGGCCTGTTCATCATCGAAGCGGACAGCCGTGACGAGGCGTTGCGCATCGCGTCCATGCACCCGGCCGCCACGCTGGGCGAAGAAGGCGGATGGGCCGTCGAGCTTATCCCCATCGATTTCTACCTGGCCCGATAAGGGCCCGCGCCTGTCTCGGGAATGCGTGGGTGCCTTTTCTCCACAAACACCTTGGCGGCTCCGTGAGTCATCGCGGCGATGTCCGCTTCTGGCCGGCTAGCGCATGACGGCTGAGCGCGGAGGTTGCCGCGCGTGCGGCCTCTCCTGCAAAGGGCATAAACGACCCATTACGGACGTTCGTCGCTGCACGAGAGCAATGGCTGTTAGCGGAGTAGTGCAATCGTTCGAACGGCAGGTTCGACTGCTCGCTGAGCTATTTGTTTTCGAAACCCTGACGAAAGTCGCCAAATCTTGTCCCGGTCGTTAGGATTTTGCCACCGAGGCAAGTGCCAGTTTATGGCCGAATTCGGGCCGAGCTAGTCATCGATCTTTCGCCAATCACCTAATAAAAGGCTCGCGTGGACGCCATATCTCCCGTGCTTGTGTATGTGTCAGAAGTGTCGGCCGCACTGGATTGATAAACCAAGGCTTGATACCCGAGCTAAAATACTCTAATGTTTTTCTTCGCATTCAAACGATTCTGAGATTTTCTGTCAAACTCCATCTCGACGGAGCGTACCATGGGAAGAGCAGCTGAGCTTAGACGACGCGCCAACTCTGTTCGCGAAAGTCACATTGGAACCATGAGACAGACAGGGTTGACCGGTTCTGAATTGCATACGGGTTCATGGCAAATCACCTACATGCAAAGCGGAAAGATCGTGGAGTCTGCTGTTGTAACAGCGAACTATATCGATCAGTCCAAGCAACAATTTCTTTATGCAATCGGAGCACGATCCTCTTCGACTACGAGGCATGTTGAAGATGACTTCTTGATTGATCTCATCGTCAAGTTCAAGGAGACAGGGGCGAAGCCGTTGTATTTGGCACCTACGCTATGTGCTGCTCGAGCTGATTTCTGGCTTTATTATTCGCCTTGCGCCAACTGTCTTGAAAAGATACGCAAGTTCGTTACGAATAAGCTTAGCTATGACCAGAATAATGGAACGGCCGGTTGCTGGATTGCGATGACATTTGACATGTACTACCCCGCTTGGGGGAGCCCTGATAATGCTAAACGGGAATACCAGCGCCTACTCGATGATACTCGAGGAGCAGTTGTAATCAGGCAGTACGATGTGCTTACGGATGGCGCCTAGACGTCTAGCTTAAGTCCGCGATAGGGGACGGGCGTTATGTGTTTTATGGCAGTGATCGTCACCTGCCCCTTCTATCGGGCCGATGGACTTCTAGCAAAGTCCCTTTAAAGCAGTTTTGGAATGCGACTGGAACGTCCACTATTGCCCGATATTTCGCCGCAACCTCCGATGGCGAGAGGTAATCGTGCCGCAATCCATTGGGCGTCTATCGCCTGCGAAGACAACGCCGGCCTTCTGGCGTTGAACCTTCTCGCGAGGCAGGTCGTCCAGTCGTTTGACGTCGGCGATGACCCCGACGTGCTCGGATTCGATCCTGATCGGCCCACGCTTTATGTTGCCGGCGAAGCCGGCATCGTGTCGATTTTCGCCAGTGGTTCCTCAGCCGTGTCGAAGACCGGTGAAGGTAACATCGGCCCAAAGCGCAAGGAGTCGGCGTCAATTCATCACCATATCGTGTCTGGGTTCCGCTGGAGAGCGA
>CBJMQH010000012.1:0-21493 GCA_966431825.1 uncultured Trinickia sp. | reverse complement strand
CCTGCAACTCGACGGCATTACCGTCGCTTTCCCGGGCGTGCTCGCGCTCGATCGCGTGTCGTTCGACGTGCGTGCAGGGGAAGTGCACGGCCTCATGGGTGAGAACGGCGCCGGGAAATCGACGCTGCTCAAAGTACTCTCGGGCGTGAACGTGCCGCATGCGGGCACGTTGCTGCTCGACGGCGTCGAGCACCACTTCTCCGGAACCAAATCGGCGATCGACGCCGGGATCGCCATCATTTATCAGGAGCTGCATCTCGTTCCCGAACTGACCGTTGCCGAAAACCTGATGCTCGGGCAGTTGCCGAGCCGCGGCGGCGTACTCGACGAACGCGCGCTCGTCGCGCGCGCGGCGCAAACGCTCGAGCGCCTGGGCGAGCACTTCGATCCGCGCGAGCAGGTGAAGAACCTCTCGATCGGGCAACGCCAGATGATCGAGATCGGCAAGGCGCTGATGCGCGATGCCCGCGTGATCGCGTTCGACGAGCCGACGAGCTCGCTCTCGTCGCGAGAAACGAAGCAGCTCTTCAAGATCATCAACGCACTGCGCGCCGAAGGCCGCGCGATCATTTACGTCACGCACCGGATGGACGAGGTGTACGAACTGTGCGACCGAGTGACCGTCTTCCGCGACGGCCACACGATCGAAACGTTCGACGGCATTGCGGACCTGGACCGCAACCGGTTGATCAGTTCGATGGTCGGCCGCTCGATTCAGGACGTCTACGGCTACCGCGCGCGCGAGCACGGCGAGGTGCGCCTGCGCACGCACGGACTCATGGGTCCGGGCGTGGCGGCACCGGCCTCGTTCGAAGCGCGGCGCGGCGAGATCCTCGGTTTCTTCGGGCTCGTTGGCGCAGGTCGCTCCGAGCTGATGAAGCTCATTTGCGGCGCCGTGCGGCCGAGCGCGGGAGAGATCGAGCTCAACGGTCGGCGCGTCGCGTTCAAGACGCCGCGCGACGCCGTGCGGGCAGGCATCGCACTGTGCCCCGAGGATCGCAAGCAGGAAGGTATCGTCGCGATCGCTTCCGTATCGGATAACCTGAACATCAGCGCGCGACGCCACTTCAGCCTTGGGCGCTCGCTGCTCGATGCCCGGCGCGAACGCACGCTCACCGACGAGTACATCGGCAAGCTCTCGATCAAGACGCGCGACGGCGATACGCCGATCGGCACGCTCTCGGGCGGCAACCAGCAAAAGGTCATCCTGGCGCGCTGGCTCGCGGAGCAGATCGACGTATTCGTCATGGACGAACCGACGCGCGGCATCGACGTCGGCGCCCGTGCCCAGATCTACGAGCTGCTGTATGGGCTCGCCGAAGCGGGACGCACCGTGCTCATGGTATCGAGCGATCTCGCCGAAGTGATCGGCGTGGCCGATCGCGTGATCGTGATGAAAGAAGGCAGCCTCGTTGGCGACCTGCCGAAAGCGGAGGCGTCGCCCGACCGCCTCATCAAACTGGCTCTGCCGCAGTGAGAGATCTCATGCAACAACCTCAAACTTTGACGCCCGTCGCCGAGCGCGGCGCGGCAACCTACGCCTCGAAAACGTGGCGCGTGCTGAACAAGTCAGGCATTGTCATGGTGTTCCTGATTCTGTTCGCCGTGCTGTCGCTCGCCGTGCCCGACTTCCTCACGACGCGCAACATGCAGGGCCTCCTGCTCTCCGTGACGCTGATCGGCTCGATCGCCGCCACGATGATGTTCGTGCTCGCGCTCGGCGAAGTGGATCTTTCGGTCGCCTCGATCGTCGCCTTCTCGGGCGTCGTGGCCTCGACGCTGATTACCGTCACGCACAGCGTGCTGCTCGGCGTGACCGCGGGCGTGCTCGCGGGCGGCGTTGTCGGCCTCGTGAACGGCGTCCTCATCGCGCGCTACAAGATCAACTCGCTGATCGTCACGCTCGCGATGATGGAGGTCGTACGGGGTCTCGCCTTCATCGTGTCGAACGGCGACGCCGTGATGATCTCGGAAGAACGCTTCTTCGACTTGGGCGGCGGTGCTTTCCTCGGCATCTCCTACCCGATCTGGAGCAACATCGTCGGCTTCATCCTGTTCGGCTTCCTGCTGCGCAAGACCGTTTTCGGCAAGAACGTGCTCGCGGTGGGCGGCAACAGCGAAGCCGCGCTGCTCGCGGGGCTGCCCGTGATGCGCATCAAGATCGCCGTCTTCGTCCTGCAGGGGCTCGTGACGGGCTTTGCCGGCGTCATGCTCGCCTCGCGGATGAGCTTGGGCGATCCGAAAACCTCGGTCGGCCTTGAACTCGGTGTGATCTCGGCCTGCGTGCTCGGCGGTGTTTCGCTGACGGGCGGTGTCGCGACGATCTCCGGTGTGCTCGTGGGCGTGTTGATCATGGGCTCGGTCCAGGACGCCATGAGCCTCATGAACGTCCCCACGTTCTACCAGTACCTGATCCGCGGCGGCATCCTGCTGCTCGCCGTGTTCTTCGATCACTTCCGCCGCAGCCGGCGCGTCCACTAAGCAGTTCGTTTCCGCCGCGTCGGTGCGCAACGCGCCGGCGCGACGCGAACGCCGTCGGGCGGCGCCACGCCGCCCGATTCGAAAGCGCCCCGACACCCGCGCGGGGTCGATTGGCAAGCGACGATCGCAGCAATCTGCTATCAATACGGGATTGCGGGTTTCAGCCGCACGAAACGCTTGCCATGACAAACAAATCAGCCTTCTACAACCTCTACCGCCATCAGTTCGCCCGCATCGCCGTCGCCGTGCAGCCGCTGCGCGTGGCCGATCCCCTGTACAACGCAGAGCAGACGATCGCCTTGATGCGCGAGGCCGATGCGCGCCATGCCGTGCTCGCCCTGTTTCCCGAACTAGGCCTGTCCGCCTATTCTTGCGACGATCTCTTCCAGCAACAGGCGTTGCTCGATGCGTGCCTGACCGGCCTGAATTCGATTGTCGAAGCGTCGCGCAATTGTGCCCTCGTGGCCGTCGTGGGCCTGCCGATCTGCATCGATGCCCAGTTGTTCAACTGTGCGGCCGTGGTGCACGCGGGTCGCTTGCTCGGCATCGTGCCCAAGACCTACCTGCCGAACTATCGTGAGTTCTACGAAGCACGGCAATTCGCGCCGGGCGAGCGCCTGCACCGCGACAGTATCGACCTGCTCGGTCAATCGGGTATTCCGTGCGGCAGCGGCCTGCTGTTCCGGCTCGCACAGCTGCCGGCCTTCACGTTCCATGTCGAGATCTGCGAAGACCTCTGGGTACCGGTGCCGCCCTCTTCGTTTGCCGCACTCGCGGGGGCGACGGTCCTCCTGAACCTGTCCGCCTCGAATGTCACCGTCGGCAAGGCCGACTACCGCCGCGCGCTCGCCGGCTCGCAATCGGCGCGCTGCTTGGCTGCCTATGCCTACAGCGCGGCCGGCCACGGCGAATCGACGACCGATCTCGCCTGGGACGGCCACGGCATGATTCACGAGAACGGCAATCTGCTGTCCGAGACGCGTCGCTTTGCCGACACGGCACAACTGATCACAGCCGACATCGACCTCGATCGGTTGACCGACGAGCGCATGCGGCAGACGACGTTCAGCGACACGGCCTTCGCGCACCGCGATCGATGCATGCAGTTCCGAACGATCGACGTGCCCGTGGTGCTCCCGCTCGATGCGCCGTTGTTGCTCGAGCGCAGCTACGAGCGCTTTCCCTATGTGCCGGCCGATCCTGCACGGCGCGACGAGCGCTGCCACGAGATCTACGACATCCAGGTCCAGGGACTTGTCACGCGCATGCGTGCGACGAAGCTCTCGAAGCTCGTCATCGGCGTGTCAGGCGGGCTCGACTCGACGCTGGCGCTGCTCGTTTGCGCCCGCGCCGTCGACATGCTCGGGCTGCCGCGCGACGCCATCGTCGCCTGCATCCTGCCCGGCTTCGGCACGGGCGAGCGCACGCTCGACCAGGCACGCCGGCTCGTCGCCGCACTCGATTGCGAAGTGCATGAAATCGACATCCGGCCGAGCTGCATGCAGATGCTGCGCGATATCGATCATCCGTTCGCGCAGGGGCAGCCGGTGCACGACATCACCTTCGAAAACGTGCAAGCCGGCGAGCGCACCAGCCATTTGTTCAGGCTTGCGAACCGCTACAACGGACTCGTGGTGGGAACGGGCGACCTGAGCGAGCTTGCGCTCGGCTGGTGCACCTACGGCGTGGGCGACCACATGTCCCATTACGCGGTCAACGCGAGCGTGCCGAAGACGCTGATTCAATACCTGATCCGATGGACCGCCGAATCGGGCGCGATCGGCACACATGGGCACGATGTGCTCCTCGACGTGCTCGACACGGAAATCAGTCCCGAGCTGATCCCGGCCGGCGCAGACGGCGCCATCCAACGGACCGAAGACGCGGTCGGGCCCTATGCGCTGCAGGACTTCAACCTGTACTACCTGTTGCGCTTCGGCTATCGCCCCTCGAAAGTGGCCTTTCTTGCATGGACGGCCTGGCATGACGCGACGCGCGCGCCCTGGCCGGACGTCCCGCCCGAAAAGCGCAACGCCTACACGATGGTGCAGATCAAACAGTGGCTGCGCCTGTTCCTGCGGCGGTTTTTCGGACAGCAGCAGTTCAAACGCAGCTGCCTGCCCAACGCGCCTAAGGTCGGCTCGGGCGGATCGCTCTCGCCGCGCGGCGACTATCGCGCGCCAAGCGACGCGAGCGCCGCCGTCTGGCTCGCTGACCTTGAGACCGTGCCCGACACCGAGCCCGATCGCGGCTCGCCGGCGTAACGAGCCCGGTCGCATGCGCCTTCATGCAGCCTGCGCGGCGGCCATTTCGGCATGCATCATCCTCGCATCAGGCTCGGCTTCGGCCGGGCCGCGTGCGGCGAGCGCGTCTGCCATCGACCGATAAGCATGAAACCAGATCGCCCTGCCTGTGTCCGGGTAGTCCGGCAGTGCGCCCATGCCGTTGCGCGAAATACCGTAGGGATCGCGCATTGACGACAGGTAGCGCCCCGAATTGATGAACGTCAAAAAGTGCCCTTCACCGTACGCGAGCGTGGGATCGAGGTCTCCGTCCGGAATGAATTGCCCACCCGCAGCCGGCAGCAACGCACGCGTGTAAGCGACGGACCATGTCGATTGAGCGGGGCTGCACGGCGCCTTTTCCGTCATGACGAGGCGGGAGTCGACACGGCTCATCGCGAGAAAGCGAAGGCTGCCTAAATGATCGACCATCGCGATTCGGACGCGCTCGCCGAATCCGACGGGATCGCCAACTTTGCGGCGATTCCCTAGCGCGGGCACCACCCGCCATATGTAATCGCCCGCCGGGTACTTGTCCGGCTCGCTGACCTCCGTCCAGTAGACGGGCGCATTTCGGCGCGACGTCAACGTGGTGCGGATCACGGACAAAAACGTCTTCTGCGCCGTCTCACAGCTTTCGAATACGACAGCATCGCCATATCTGACTACGTTGGTCATGGGTTGCCCTTTTTATCGATCGCCAGTCCGCAGGCAACACCGGGCCCTCCGACTCGCGAGCGCGAGCCGGGCCAAAGCGTCCCTGTGGAGCATCACTGCCTGGGTAGCGTTCTTTTAGATCTCCGTCGCCAAAATTCGTTATCCGAACTTTCGTTAAGCTGACTAGTGAGTTTTCGAATTGCTTGATGGGAGACCTTTCCCCGAGTGACCATTCCCCTGATTGCCGGCCACCGGCCCCCCCGCTCCGTCCATCATCCCGTACGCTTCGGACCCCATGCCGAAACGAAGACGGGCCGCTCATGGCGCCTGACCATTGCTTTGTCAAGCGCTCCGAAGCGTGACTCTATTTGGACAGAAACGCAGCTTGAACAACATACGAAATTTCTCAAATACCAAGATTTGTTCGGATCACGAATCAATGCCCCATCTATCGGGACAGGTGCAATCTAAAGACACGTTGTACCGATGTCAAGATTCGAGCATCGAAATCCAAAAATTTCATAATTGCGGCTCGCAAATAATGAACGAATCGATCGCTCCAATTCCCCACAAAACAAACGGTCAATCGACGCCCGACGGGATTCGGCGCGCCAACTTTCATTGATAAATTACGACTCATTGCTTATTGATCTCGCATTTATTCGAGCAATCAATCATTCGATAATGTTTTTGAATTAATAATTATTGATGTGCATCCAAGGATAATTCACCCGCGCAAACGATTCACTAAGCGAGCATTCCAATCAATCTGACGCTGGCATCGCGGTTCGGCGCGGCCCGCCGTTCATCAGACGAATTGCGCGCGCGAAGCGTGACGAAACACGCTTCAGAACGGCGCCCCGGATGCCGATATACAAGGGGAAGAAGGTATGAAGCTGGTGGGTAGGCGGCGACGGCGACGAACGTGCTGGAGGCGCGTGGATAGCCGTTCTCGCCCAAAGGACAAGTGCAGTGCGCCCTACGCGCACGGTCAATTACAAATGACGATTCATCTCTCGCCACGGATGCCGCTCGGCAAGCGCTTCGGCATCGGCATTGCCGTCGGCGTAGGCACCGTGCTGGCGCTTTGCTGCGGACTGCTCGCGCGCGAGTGGGCCGCCTATCGGCTCGCCGACGACGCATTGCAGCGATTCCATAGCTTCACGGCGACACTCTCCGCCATGGAGAAAGTCTCGGCCGAACGCGGGCCCATGAACGGCGTGCTGGGCGAGGAGCTGCCGATTCCGGCCGCACGCCTCGCGGCACTCACACGCGCCCGCCGGGCCAGCGATGAGGCGATTGCGCAGTTGTCCGAAGATATATCGCCCGGGCATTGTCCGTCTTGCGCATCCGAGCGATGGGCCATCGATCGCTTGCGGGTCGACCTGGCCGTCGCACGCGCGAGCGCAAACCGTCTTGCCGCCCTGCCGCGCGCTCAACGTAGCGATGCGGCCGTGCAGCAGACCGTGGAAGGGATGTTTGCAATCATTCCCGAGTTCGCTCCTATCGCGGCAACCGAAACTGCAGCGGTCACGCAAGGCGACGGCGGGTCGCTGCACGATCTGATCCTGGCGCGCCTTGCTGCCGACTTGCGGGAACACGCGGGCCGCCTTGGATCGCTTTTCACGCGGGCGCTGGCAGCACACCGCCCGCTGGCGGGCGACGAGCGGCTCGCGATCGAGCGCACGAGGGGTCGCATCGACGAGTTGCGCGCGCTCATCGACGCGCACGTGCGCAATTCGAGCGCGCTGGAACGCGACGCGTTCGCCGAGGTCAGCACGCGATATTTCGGCGACGGGCTCGACTACGTCGCCGACGTCGAGAAACTGGCAAGACAAGCCGGCGGTGCGCCGCTGACGACCGGCCAGTTTGCCGAGCACTACGTGCCGATGATGGCCCCGATTCCGGCCTATCGCGACGCGGTCCTCTCGCGCGCCGGCGCAGCCCTGGACCTCCATCGCCGCCAGGCGTTGGCAGCCGTCGTCGGCACGATACTGGCCGACGCGCTCGTATTGCTGACGCTCGGCTGGCTCGTCGCAAAGTTTCGGCGCGACATCGTCAGCCCTTTCGTCGAGGCCACCTATGCGATCCAGGCGATCGCCAAGGGCGACCTGACGCGCGCGCTGCCTTCGGCGTTCGCACGCGAGGAGGCGCGGGAGCTCTTCGACGCCATCCGCGTGCTGAAGGCAAACAGCGCCGAGCGGGCGGAACTCGAAGCCGAGCGCGCGCGCCTCATGCTCGAACTGTCGACGATGGCCGAAACCGATCCGCTCACGCGCCTTGCCAACCGCCGCGCATTCGAAGACCGCGCGCGCAGACTCTGCATGCAGGCAGACGACGGGACGACGCACGTTGCGTTGGTCATGTTCGACGTCGACCATTTCAAGCGAATCAACGACACGTTCGGTCATGCCGTCGGCGACGATGCGCTGCGCACGATCGCGCAGCTGTGCCGCGCGCAATGGGACGACACCGATCCACCGGCCGTCGTTGCCCGGATCGGCGGCGAGGAATTCGCGGTCTGCTTGCGCACGCGTGAGCCGCGCGCCGTCGTGGCCGCCACCGAGCAGATGCGCGCACGGATCCTGGACGCCGTCGTCACCACCGACGGCCCGATCGGCTGCGCGATGACGGCCAGCTTCGGGGTCGCATTCGCCCCTCACTACGCGGGGCCGGAGTTGACCGGTTTGCTCAAGCGCGCCGACTCGCTGCTCTATCAGGCCAAACTCGCCGGCCGCAACCGCGTCCATAGCGACCCCACCCCGGGCACGGCGGAGACAGCAGTTTTTACCGCATCGCGGAATCCTACGTTGTTTTGACCCTCAGTACAAACCCGCATTTCAATCTGCGGGTCTTAGCGATTAAATAATTCCACTTGGTTTATTTAATCGCCGACGCGCACGGCTGCGTCGGCCGGAGGAGACACGTGAGGCATCCCCATGTGGGCCGGGGCAGCAATTCGGCCAATTTGCGTCGGTACAACGAGCGCCTGCTGCTGCAGGCGCTGCGTCGCACGCAGCCCGCATCGAAGGCAGACCTCGCGCGCTCGGCCAACCTCACGAGCACGGCGGTCGGCACCATCATCGCCTCGCTCGAACAAGCGGGGCTGATCGAGTCGACCGGCCGCCGGGTCCAGGGGCAACGGGGGCAGCCCGCATCCCTCCTCCAACTCGCGGCACAGGGCGCGTTCGGCATCGGCGTGCGCCTCGATCGCGGCGGCATCGAAACAGTGCTCGTGAACTTCGCGGGCGAAGTCCTTGCTCGGCGCAGCCACGACTTGCTGTTGCCCGCCCCGGCGAAGGTCCTTTCGCTCGTCGACGCCGATATCCGCGCGCTGCTTGCCCGCCTTTCGTCTGCCGAGCGCGAGCGGCTCACCGGTGTAGGGGTGGCACAGCCGTTCAATCTCGGCAGCTGGTTGCGTGAACTGGGGCTTTCGCCGCATGCGTTCGATGCCTGGAACGACGTCGATTTCGCGAGCGAACTCGCGGCCATCGTGCCGTTGCCCGTCTTCAGCGAGAACGACGGCAACGCGGCAGCCATTGCCGAGCTGTTCTACGGCTGCGGCCGTCAGGCGAGCGACTTCATCTATCTCTTCCTCGGCCCGGCCATCGGCGGCGGCATCGCGATCGACGGGGACTGTCTGCGCGGCGCCAACAGCAACGCGGGCGACATCGGCGTGATGCCGGTGCCTCCGAGCCGTCTGCCCTCCGCCCCGCAGCCCTCGGGTCCCTGGGACATTCTGCTCGCCCGCGCCTCGCTCAATGCGCTGGCCCGTCATCTGCGCTATTGCGGCGAGACGGTCGACACGCGCGCGGACCTCGAAGCCTGCGTCGCCAGGCGGCTGCCCGCCGTCGACGCGTGGATCGACGACTGCATCGAGGCCCTCGCCCCCGCCGTGCGTGCCATGCTCTGCGTGACCGATGCGCCGGTCGTCGTCATCGACGCCGACATCGATGCCGGCCTGATCGATACGGTCATGGAGCGCTTGCGTGCCGCGCTCGCGCTGGGCGCCCCGGAAGCACGCGGCGCGCCCGAACTGATGCGCGGCTCGTTCGGCCCCGATGCGGGTGCGATCGGCGCCGCATCGCTTCCGATGTTCTTCAATTTCTCGCCTCGCACCGGTATTCTGAAAGGTGCCGGCGTAGAAACGCAGGAGGTCAATCATGTCCCACTCTGAGACAAGCGCACCGCTGCTCGAGATGCGCGGTATCAGCAAGACGTTTCCGGGCGTGCGCGCGCTCGACAACGTGCGCCTGGCCGTCCACGCCGGCGAGATCCATTCGCTGATGGGCGAAAACGGCGCCGGCAAGTCCACGCTGATGAAAATCCTTTCAGGTGCCTATCAGGCCGACCCCGGCGGCGAAATCGTCGTGGATGGCAAACCGGTCACCATCGACGGGCCGCTCGCGGCGAAGGCACTCGGCATCGCCGTCATCTATCAGGAACTGAGCCTCGCGCCGAACCTGAGCGTGGCCGAAAACATCCACGCCGGCCGCGAACTGCGGCGCGGCGGCAAGCGGTTCGGTCTCGTCGACCGTGCCGGCATGGCCCGCGACTCGGAAGAGGTGCTCAAGCGGCTCGGTGCGACCTTCGGCCCCGACACGATCGTCGGCACGCTGTCGATCGCCGAGCAACAGCTCGTCGAGATCGCCCGCGCCGTGCATACGCGGGCCCGGATTCTCGTCATGGACGAGCCGACCACGCCGCTCTCCTCGCGCGAGACCGATCGGCTCTTCCAATTGATTCGTCAATTGCGCGAAGAGGGGCTTGCGATCATCTACATCAGTCACCGGATGGCGGAGATCTACGAGCTGTCCGACCGCGTCTCGGTGTTGCGCGACGGCGCCTACGTAGGCACGCTCGAACGCGACGCGCTTTCGGCCGACAGCCTCGTGAAAATGATGGTCGGGCGCGACCTTTCGGGTTTCTACAAGAAGCAGCATGCGCCTTACGATCCGGGCAACGTCGTGCTGAGCGTGCGCGACATCGCCGACGAAAACCGCGTGCGCGGCTGCAGCTTCGATCTGCACGCCGGCGAAGTGCTCGGGATCGCCGGGCTCGTGGGCGCAGGGCGTACCGAGCTCGCCCGCCTGATTTTCGGTGCCGAGCCGCGTACGCGCGGCGAGATCAAGATCGAAGGCCGCGTGCTGCCGATGCGCTCGCCGGGCGAAGCGATCGATGCGGGTCTTGTCTACCTGACCGAGGACCGCAAGCGCCAGGGGCTCTTCCTCGACATGAGCGTGCACGACAACATCAATGTCTCGGTGTGCCACCGCGACGCTCGTGTCGGCGTACTGGACCTCGTGCAAGCCGGCAAGCGCGCGCGCGAAGCGATCCGGTCGCTGTCGATCCGCGTGCCGCATGCCAACGTGAACGTCGGCGCTTTGTCGGGCGGCAATCAACAAAAGGTACTGCTGTCGCGCCTGCTCGAAACGGCGCCGCGCGTGCTGATTCTCGATGAGCCTACGCGCGGGGTCGACATCGGTGCGAAATCCGAAATCTACCGGATCATCAACGACCTCGCGAAGACGGGCGTCGGCATCATCGTGATCTCGAGCGAGTTGCCCGAGATCATCGGCGTGGCTGATCGCGTCCTCGTCATGCGCGAGGGCGAGATTGCCGGCGAGCTCGGCGGGCACTCGGCGAAACCGATCAGCCAGGAAGCCATCATCGAATTGGCCACGGGCTCGCAGCCGGCGCTCGGCGAAGCAGCCTGAAAGCGTCGCGTAACGCGGCCCACCCCACCTTCAAGGCCAGATCATGGCGAACATTGAGGAGAACGACATGTCGAACCCGACACGCCATCAAGGCGCTGCCGCCGTCCCCGGCGAGCCCGCCACGACGAGCCGCCAGGCGCACGCCGCGGCCGACCACCGTCAGCGCATCCAGTCGCTGCTGCGCACGGCGGGCATGTTGCCCGTGCTCGTGCTGCTGTGCATCGGCTTCGGCCTGATGACCGATACGTTCTTCAGTCTGCAGAACGTGTCGATCGTCACGCAGCAGGCGGCCATCAACATCGTCCTTGCAACGGGCATGACGTTCGTCATCCTGACGGGCGGCATCGATCTTTCCGTCGGCTCGGTGCTCGCCGCAGCCGCCGTGGCCGCGATGATCGCCTCGAACATCCCGCACTGGGGCTGGCTCGGCGTGCCCGTCGCGCTCGTCGTCGGTCTCGCGTTCGGCGCCTTGAACGGCGGGCTCATCGCGCTGTTGCGCCTGCCGCCGTTCATCGTCACGCTCGGCGCCTTGACGGCCGTGCGCGGCGTCGCTCGCCTGCTCGGCAACGATACGACGATCTTCAACCCGCAACTGCCGTTCGCCTTCATCGGCAACGGCAAGGTCTTGGGCGTACCCTGGCTCGTGATCATCGCGCTGGCCGTCGTCGCCCTCTCCTGGTTCGTCCTGCGCCGCACGGTGCTTGGCCTGCGCATCTACTCCGTCGGCGGCAACCGTGAAGCCGCCCGCCTCGCCGGCATCAAGGTCTGGGCCATCGAGCTGTTCGTCTATGCGGTCTCGGGGCTGCTGGCCGGGCTGGGTGCCGTGATGTCCGCAGCGCGCCTCTACGCGGCGAACGGGCTCCAGATGGGTCAGTCGTACGAACTCGACGCGATCGCTGCCGTGATCCTCGGCGGCACGAGCTTCGTCGGCGGCGTCGGCTCGATCGTCGGCACGCTCATCGGCGCGCTGATCATCGCAGTCCTCACGAACGGCCTCGTGCTGCTGGGCGTCTCGGACATCTGGCAATACATCATCAAGGGCCTCGTGATCATCGGCGCCGTCGCACTCGACCGCTATCGCCAGCGCGGCTCGGCACGCACCTGAAGACACACCCGGCGCGAGCGGCCTCGCCGCACCGCACGCTCGCGCCCCCTCGCTCATTCGCTTTACCCGATTCGCTTCGACGCGTACCGGCGCGGGTGCGGTCCACCCGCCGTCGATTCGACAACACGGACCACTATGGAGACACCGATATGTTCAAGTTCAAGTCCGCACTGACCGCCATCGCCCTCGCCGCGGGCTTCGCTGCGTCCGCGGCACACGCAGCGGACAAGCCCCTCAAGTCGATCGGCATCACCGTCGGCTCGCTCGGCAACCCCTACTTCGTCACGATCGTCAAGGGCGCCGAAGCCAAGGCGAAGCAGCTCAACCCGAGTGCCAAGGTCACGTCGGTCTCCGCCGATTACGACTTGAACAAGCAGTTCACGCAGATCGACAACTTCATTTCGGCACACGTCGACATGATCCTGCTCAACGCCGCCGATCCGAAGGCGATCGAACCCGCCGTCAAGAAGGCGCAAGCGGCCGGCATCGTCGTCGTGGCCGTGGACGTGGCCGCTGCCGGCGCGAACGCAACCGTGCAGACGAATAACGTGCAGGCCGGCGAAATCTCGTGCAAGTTCCTCTCGGACAAACTGAACGGCAAGGGCAACGTGATCATCGAAAACGGCCCGCAGGTCTCGGCCGTGATCGACCGCGTGAACGGCTGCAAATCGGTGCTCGCCAAGGCGCCCGGCATCAAGGTGCTGTCCGCGGATCAGGACGGCAAGGGCTCGCGTGAAGGCGGCATGAACGCGATGCAGGGTTACCTCACGCGCTTCCCGAAGATCGACGGCGTCTTCGCGATCAACGATCCGCAAGCGATCGGCAGCGATCTCGCGGCCAAGCAGTTGAACCGCACCGGCATCGTCATCACGTCGGTCGATGGCGCACCCGACATCGAAACGGCGCTCAAGAGCGACACGCTCGTGCAGGCATCGGCAAGCCAGGACCCGTGGGCCATGGCACAAAAGGCCGTGGAAGTGGGCTACGGAATCATGAACGGCAAGCCGCCTGCAAACGCCACCACGCTCCTGCCGTCGACGCTCGTCACGCGCCAGAACGTCAGCACGTATAAGGGCTGGTCGTCGCCGCGCTAACTTTCGTTCATCCACTCGCCCAACGAACCACGATGGTCAAGCTCACACAGTCTCCCGCCTGGCAGGCGCTCGCGCGTCATCGCGATGCGCTTTCGAGCACGCCGATCCGCGCGCTGTTCGCCGCAGACGCCACACGTGCCGATCGGTTCTCTCTCGAAGCCGCCGGCGTGTTCGTCGATTTCTCGAAGAACCTGGTTACCGACGAGACGATCGCGCTGCTCGGCGCGCTCGCGCGCGTTGCCGGCGTCGAGCAGCGACGCGAGGCCATGTTCAAGGGCGAGCGGATCAATGTAACGGAAGCACGCCCCGTGTTGCATGTGGCGCTGCGCGCACCGAGCGGTATGGCGATCAGCGTCGACGGCGAGGACGTCGTGCCGCACGTGCACGCCGTCCTCGCGCAAATGCGCCGCTTCAGCGATGCCATCCGCGACGGCGCATGGCTCGGCCACACGGGGCGCACGATTACCGACATCGTCAACATCGGGATCGGCGGCTCGGACCTCGGCCCTCGCATGGTCTGCGAGGCGCTGCGGCCCTACGGTCACGAGCGCTTGACGATGCATTTCGTTTCCAATGTCGACGGCGCGGATATCGATGAGGTGCTGCGCGCCATCGACCCTGCGACGACGCTCTTCATCGTCGCGTCGAAGACTTTCACGACGCGCGAGACGCTTCAGAACGCGCATACGGCACGTGCATGGCTGTTGGCGAGCGGCGCACCGGAATCGGCCGTCGCCCGGCATTTCGTCGCGGTCTCGACGAACGCGCAAGCCGTGGCCGCATTCGGCATCGACACCGCCAACATGTTCGCGTTCTGGGACTGGGTCGGTGGCCGATACTCGCTGTGGTCCGCCATCGGGCTGCCGATCGCGCTTTACATCGGCGCCGATGCATTCGGCGAACTGCTCGCGGGGGCTCATGCGATGGACCGGCACTTCGCGCAGGCACCGCTCGAACGCAATCTGCCTGCGCTGCTCGGCCTGATCGGCGTCTGGTACACGAACTTCTTCGGTGCGGCGAGCCACCTCGTCGCGCCCTACGACCGCTATCTTCATCGGCTGCCGGCGTACTTGCAGCAGCTCGACATGGAAAGCAACGGCAAGACGGTCACCCTCGATGGCGAGCGCGTCGATTACGCGACGGGCCCCGTGATCTGGGGCGAACCGGGCACGAACGGCCAACACGCGTTCTTTCAGTTGCTGCATCAGGGCAGCGCGCTCATTCCTGCCGATTTCATCGCCTGCATGCAGCCGCATCACAAGCTCGATGCGCACCACACCATCCTGCTCGCGAACTGCTTCGCTCAAACCGAAGCGCTCATGAACGGCGCAGCGTCGCCCGACGAGCCGCACCGCAACTTCGAAGGCAACCGCCCGACAAACACGCTCTGCCTCGATCGGCTCGAACCGGCCACGCTCGGCGCATTGATCGCCTTGTACGAGCACAAGGTCTTCGTACAAGGCGCCATCTGGCAGATCAATTCGTTCGATCAGTGGGGCGTCGAGCTTGGCAAGCGCCTCGCCGTCGAGATCGAGCGAGAGATTGCCGCGCCGGGTACGGTCGCCACGCATGACAGTTCGACGAACAATCTGATCAACCGATTCAAGGCGCGCCGCGTCACACGGGCCGAGGCCGGCCCAAGGGAGTCATGATGACGTCACCGCTGCCGCACTTCGTCGTATTCGGCGAAGCCTTGACCGACTTCATCTGCGAGGACGACGGCCGCTGGCGCAGCGTGCCCGGCGGCTCGTGCTGGAACGTCGCGCGTGTCGGCGCGCGGCTCGGCGTCGCCACCGGCTACGCGGGCACCGTCAGCCGCGACCCGTTCGGCGACGCACTCATCCAACGCTCTGCGGATGCCGGACTCGATATGCGCTTCGTGCGTCAGGTCGATCGATCGCCGCTGCTCGCGATGGTCGTGTCGAAGCACCCGCCCCGCTATTTCTTCGTGGGCGACGACAGCGCCGACCTGGCGTTCGATCCCGATGCGCTGCCCGAAGGCTGGCTCGCGGCTGCGCGAACCGTTCACTTCGGCTCGCTTTCGCTCGTGCGCGAGCCGCTTGCCGCACGGCTGATCGATCTCGCGGCGGCAGCACACGCTGCAGGCAAGCGCATTTCGTTCGACCCGAACTTCCGCGAACCGATGCGGCATCCGGCTTATCGCGCCACGCTCACGCGCATTGCCGGGCTCGCGCACTACATCAAGGTGTCGGACGAGGACTTGCTCGGGCTCTTCCCCGGCCTCGACGAGGCGTCGGCGCTCGCGCAACTGCGTACGTGGGCGCCACGCGCCGAGATCCTCGTCACGCGCGGCGCATCGGGCATGGATCTCTTGACCCCGCAGGGCACGCTTTCCCAGCCCGCGTTCGCGACCCAGGTCGCGGATACCGTCGGCTGCGGCGACGCCTGCATGGGCGGTTGGATGGCGAGCCGGCTGGCCCGCCCCGACGCACCCGCTGCGACTCACCTTGCGTTCGCGGCGGCCTGTGCCTCCGTCGTTTGCAGCCGCGAGGGCGCCTATGCGCCGACCCTTGATGAAGTTGCGCGCCATGCCGGCGCGCAAGATGCCCAATTCGCCCCGCAAGCAACACTGTCATGAGCAAACGAGGGAGTTCCGCCACCGGTAGTCCGTTTACGTTCGTCCTGTTCGGCGGCACAGGCGACCTGGCGCTGCGCAAGATCCTGCCTGCCCTGCACGCCGCCCATTGCGACGGCACGCTCGGGGACGCCGGCCGTATCCTGGCAATTGCCCATACGCCCCTCGATCGCGACGCCTATCTGCGTTGGGCCGACGAGCACGTCAGACCGCACATTGCACCGGCGCGTTCGGGCGACGCCGAGTGGGATGCGTTCCGTGCGCGCCTCGACTACCTCGAACTCGACGCGAGCCGCCCGAGCGCGTTCGCTGCCCTGCAGGAGAAGCGCGACGCGCTGCAAGGCACCCGCATCTTCTATCTGGCGACCGGACCGTCGCTGTTCGTGCCGATTTGCGAAGGGCTGGCCGCGGCCGGGCTGACCGAGGGTGCGCGCGTCGTACTCGAAAAGCCGCTCGGCTACGATCTCGCATCGTCGAACGAAATCAACGATGCGGTCGGGCGGATCTTTGCGGAAGAACAGATCTACCGGATCGACCACTACCTCGGCAAGGAGGCGGTGCAGAACCTGTTCGCGCTGCGCTTCGGCAATTCGCTGTTCGAGCCGCTCTGGCGCCGCGAGTGGGTGGAAAGCATCCAGATCACCGTGGCCGAACAGCTCGGCGTCGAGGCCCGCGGTGCCTTCTACGACCAGACGGGCACGCTGCGCGACATGGTGCAGAACCATCTGCTGCAGTTGCTTTCGATCATCGCCATGGAGCCGCCGCAGTCGATGGATGCCGACGCCGTGCGCGGCGAAAAGCTGCGGGTACTGCGCGCGTTGAAGCCGCTGGCCGGCGACGACATCCGGCGCAACGTCGTCCGCGGTCAATATCATGCGGGCGCGATCAACGGCACGCCGGTCACCGGCTATCTGAGCGAGCCCGGCGTGCGCGCGAACAGCACGACCGAGACGTTCGTCGCCCTGAAAGCCGAAGTCGAGAACTGGCGCTGGGCCGGCGTGCCGTTTTTTCTGCGCACGGGCAAACGGCTTGCCGGGCGCGTGGCCGAGATCGTCGTCAACTTCCGACCCGTGCCGCATTCGGCACTCGGCGCGCAACCGCTGCGTCCGGGCGCCAATCGGCTCACGATCCGCTTGCAGCCGAACGAATCGATTCGTCTGAACGCACTCGCGAAGCAGCCCGGCATGGGCATGAACCTGCGCGGCGTATTTCTCGACCTGGCCTTCGACCAGTTCTTCCAGCAGGACCGGATGGAAGCCTATCAACGGTTGTTGCTCGATGTGATTGCGGGCCGCCTCGCCCTGTTCGTGCGCCGCGACGAGCAGGAAGCGGCCTGGCGCTGGGTCGCACCGATCCTCGATGCATGGCGAGCGCCCGACGCAGTGCCCAAGCCCTATGCGGCCGGCACATGGGGCCCGGCCGCAGCGAGCGCGCTGCTCGCACGTCACGACACCTGCTGGATCGAAGAAGAAAACTGATACCGGCCAGCGCAAGGGCTCTGTCGCTCGCCTTCCCTCTTTCGTCTTCCCAAACCAATCATGGATAAACGCTGGCACATCGAATGGGCCCACGGTTCGCTCGCCGTCCACGCGGCGGGCGGCATGCTCGGCGACGTCAAGCTCAAGCAGGCAGGTCGTACCTTGCGGCCTTTCTACGAAGTTCCGTGGATCGACAACGCCAAAGCGGCCGGCGCCGAGGGGCTCGTTGCGCACATGCGCAGCGAGTTTCCCTGCGTGCCGTTCGGCGTACCGTATCGGCCGGATCAGGTCGGCGAGGCCTGGCAAGCGGCACTTTCTTCGCCGGTTCCGCAGTTCGATCGCGAGGCCGATGCCAGTGACGATCTGCTGCATGGGTATGGCGCGATCGGTGAATGGACGCTGGTCGAGCATAGCGCACACGAGATCCGGATTGCGATCGACTACCCGGCCTCGTCGGCCATCGCCCGGCTCACGCGTGTCATCCGTGTCGATCCTGCTTGCGCAGCCATCGACTTCGAATTGCGGATCGAGGCCCGGCGCACGAGCGCACGCCCGATTGGGCTGCATCCGAATATCGCGTTGCCGTCGCTCACGGGCGCACTTCGGATCGACCCGGGTAAGTTCTCGTTCGGCATGGTCCATCCGGGCGGGCCGGAACCGGGCGTGTCGCTCGCACGTGCCGGGGCGACGTTTGCCGAGCTCGGCGCCGTGCCGCTCGGCGCCGGCGGCCATGCGGCGTTCGATCGTCTTCCGCTTGCAGAGGACACCGAAGAAATCCTCCAGCTCTGTGGCGTGGAGGGCCGTGTCGTGCTGACCGACGACTCGGCAGGCGCCGCGTATCGGCTCAGCTGGGATGCATCAAGGCTGCCGTCGCTGCTGCTCTGGATCAGCAATCGCGGGCGCCGCTATGCGCCATGGAACGGACGCAACCTGTGCGTGGGCGTCGAGCCGATCGCGGGCGCGTTCGAACTCGGCTGCCAAGCATCGCTTGCCGCCAATCCGATCAATGCACTAGGGGTAGCGACGACCGTCACGCTCGACCCGGCAGCACCGCTTGTGCTCGGGTATCGGTTCGAGGTGCTTTGACGCAGCGCCGGGCGGCCGCTTCGCAACAGCGCGAAGCGAAACCGCCCGCCGTGCGATTCGCGCGCTCTTCACGGCACGGCCTATTGCCTCCGCGCGTTCCTTTGTACGCACGCAACGCCACTCGGCATTTGCCACGATAAAAAGCGCCAACAGTTCCCCCTTTCCTGCCGACGCCCATTTTTGCGGCGCCTTTTGATCAGTAAGCTCTGCTCATAAAACAAGCGGCGCGCGACGTTTCCCCCAACTACACCACTGGGCATTACGCCCACAGGTCACTATGCGGTCCATTCGATGGTTCACCGCCGTTGCGGCGTGCGCAGCGCTTTTGTGCAGTCTGCCGACGCTCGGCCAGACGGCGCAGTCGATAACAACCGTTCAAACACACGCGACCCACGACGACCGCAGCTTCGTCGATCTCGACCAAGACGCGCAAAGCACGGGCTTCAGCACGTTTGCACGCACGAACGCCGCAGCGAAGACACCGGCACTCGAACAGCCGGGCTGTCGACTCCCGCTCTACTCTTCGGGACTCGGCGCACCGGTTTCGCTCGATGTCGGTTTTGCAACCTATCGGATTTTCAACCCATCGACCAACGCCTTCGACACGGTCAGCGTCCGCGCGTACAACGGCTGCCCGACGGGCCCCCTCATCAATGTCGTGCCGGGCCAGACGCTGAAAGTGCATCTGCATAACAGCCTGCCGGCCGAATCGACCGATACGTGTACTCCGAATCCGAACCACGACACCCCGCACTGCTTCAACACGGTCAATCTGCATACGCACGGCATGCACGTGTCGCCGTCCGGCAACTCGGACAACGTCTTCGTGAGCGTACCGCCGGGCGGCTCGTTCGACTACGCGTACCTGATCCCACGCAATCATCCGGCCGGCACGTACTGGTACCACGCGCACAACCACGGTTCGACCGCCATCGACGTCGCGAGCGGAATGGAAGGCGTCCTGATCGTGCGAGGCAACCGGACGGTCGCGCAGCGCGCGCAAAACGGCGGCATTGCCGACATCGACACGATTCTGCACAGCGGCCGCTTTCGCGTGCCGTTTCGCGAGCACGTCTTTCTCTTTCAACAGATCGAGTACGGCTGCTTTGCCAATGCGAGCGCCGTCGCGCCCCTCGCCGACGCAACCACGTTCGAATGGATCTGTCCGCCGGGCAGCGTCGGCGAGCTGCGCAACTATACGCACCAGCTCACGGCGACAGGCGACCCGCGCCCCGGCCACCACGGCCAGTTCAATACGACCTGGGAAATTTCGGGCCGCTATACGCAGATCAACGGGCGCGTGCAGCCGGTCTTTCCATCGCCCGTTACCGCTGTACCAGCAGGCGAGATCCGCCGCCTGCGGCTCGTGCACGGCGGCAACCGCGACACGATCAACTTCAAGATCGTGCAGGCGAATTTGAACGCGCTGCGCCGCGGCAGTGCCGATACCGGTGTCGAGACCGACCTCGACGCCGCAACGGCGCGCGCGACGGCGCTGCTTGCCGCGAAGCCGACAAAGTCGAGCCAAGCCGCAACGCTCAACGAACTCTGCAACGGCGAGGTCGTCAAGCAAGTGGAAATCGCCGTGGACGGCGTCACACGCAACGCGATGACCGAAAAAGACGTGAACACGTTGAATCCCGGTTATCGCAGCGACGTGCTCGTGGCGTTCCCGCACCCAGGGCTCTATTGCATGATCGACGAAAGCGCCGACGTGGCGTCGACGATCAGCTATCGGCAGGGGGCGCAGCACGTCAAGGACCGGCGTCTGCTCGCATTTGCGCGTGTCGGTCGCGGCACCGATATTCCGGACTTCGCACCCGACGGTGTCGGCCATTCGAAGTACTGGCAATACGTGCGCAACACGCTCGTCGATGCGAACCGCGATCTGCCTGCCGACGTCCTCGCCGACCTACGGCAACTCGACACGCGGGTCTTCGCCCCGTACAAGCCGATCGAAGGTCCCGTCAACGTGAAACCGCCCACCGTCTTCGACGTCACCTTCGCCGGGGGTGCCGTGAACTTCGTCATCAACGGCAAAACCTACGATCCGTCGCGCGTCGATTACACGGCTACGCTCGGCAGTACAGACGAATGGCGCCTGACCGCGGGGCCGGCAGGCCCGCACGTGTTCCATATCCACGTGAATCCGTTCGAGATCGTCGACATCCTGAACCCACGCGGCGTTTCGATCTTCGAGCCGACCGGCGGTTGCACGGCCGAAGAACTCGCGACCGGCGACAGGCAGTACTGTACGCTGCGCGGCGTGTACCTCGATACGGTCTTTCTGAAGCCCGCGTACACGGTGGTCATGCGCACGCACTATCAGGACTTCACGGGCGAATTCGTCATGCATTGCCACGTGCTCGACCACGAAGATGCGGGCATGATGCAGAACGTGAGCATCGTCTCGCCTACTGCCGCGTTCATCTCGCACGTTGCCGGGCCATTGCGCGCGGCAGGCGAGCGCATGGGCACCTGGGTCAAGCGCACGCTCGACGGCGATTCGCGCAGCGATATCGATCTGGCAAGCCTTGCGCCCATTTGCCGCGCAGGTGCACCGGGCACGTTGGCCGCGCGCTGAGGTTCGCGCCCGCCCGCCTGCACCGTTTTATCAAACCGCGGCCTGCACCGGCCGCGGGTAGATATGCACGAGTGCGATACGCGGCCCGCGCATCTTTTTCACGACGGCATCGAAGCCGATGAACGCGATGCGCTGCCCCTCTTTCGGCAGGTCGCCGAGGCGGTCGAGTATCAGCCCGCCCACCGAATCGGCACCGGTCTCCTCGATGTCGATACCGAGTGCGCGCTCGAGCGAAAAGATCGGCAGGCTCCCTTTGCCGAGCAACGAGCCGTCATCCAGGCGGGTCCAGTCGTTCCCGGTCTCGCGAAATTCATCGCGGATTTCTCCGACGAGCGCACCGAGCAGGTTGTCCAGGGTTCGCGGCTGGGCTTGGACCGCTGTCGTATGAGGCGCAGCGCGGCATGTACCTGCAC
>CBJMQH010000011.1:0-23988 GCA_966431825.1 uncultured Trinickia sp. | reverse complement strand
ACTTATTAGCCGCAAAGGCCAGACCACTAGCGCAGCCGATTGGCGCGGCGGCGCACCTGCCGGTACGGGGAACCCATCATGACGATTCGGCATCGCATCACCCTCTTGGTGGTCCTGATGTTCGTCGCGCTCGCGGCGATCGGGGGCTACGCGACATTCCAGGCGAAACGCAGTGCGGTGGACGTCCGCGCGATGACGCAAGGCGTCGTGCCGAGCGCGCTCGCTTCGGCTGATCTCGTGGCGCAAGTGAAGGATGTGCAACTGGCGACAATGACGCTCGTCTATGCGAGCGATGCGAACACGGTCGCCCAGGCGAAGGACCTGCTCGTCAGGAAGGAAGCGGCACTGCGCGCCGCGCTCGATACGCAGCAGCAGGCCGCCGCGAGCCACGCGCAACAGGGGCTCGTCGTGCAGGCGCGCGAGAGCCTCGCGAACTATTTCGCCGCGATACGCGACACCGAGAAAATGAAGGCCGACGGCAAGGACGCGCTTGCCCAGGCGTATCTCTTTGCGAACGTCGGTCAGTATCGGGACGAGCTCGAAGGCATCGTCGAGACGATGCGCATCGAGAAGAACCGCCAGAAGGACGAGGCGATCGGCTCGCTCAACGGCATGCTCGCCACGACGACGGCCGCGATTGCCGCCGTTACGGCCGCATCGATCGCACTGCTCGCGGTGATCGGCACGCTGCTGTACCGGCAGATCACACGGCCGCTCACACGCATGCAGGCGATGATGAGCGAGATCGCCTCGCACCAGGACTTCACGCGGCGCGTGCCCGTGACACGCATGGACGAGATCGGCCGCTCGATCGTTGCGTTCAACGAAATGATCGCCAAGATTCAGGAAAGCTCGACCCAGCTCAAGCAGAAGACGGCCGATATCCAGGCCATGTTACAGAACATGCAACAGGGGATCCTGACGGTCGTAGCCGAAGGCCGCGTCCACGCCGAATATTCGGCCTACCTCGAAGCGATCTTCGAGACGACGGATATCGCGGGTCGCGACGCCATGGATCTCGTGTTCGCCGGAAGCGATATCGATGCCGACACGCGCTCGCAGGTTCAAGCCGCGGTGCATGCCTGTCTCGGCGAAGATGCGATGAACTTCGCGTTCAACGAGCACCTGCTCGTCAACGAGGTCGCGAAGACGATGCCCGACGGTCGGGTGAAGACGCTCGACTTGAGTTGGTCGGCGATCACGGACGAGACGGACACCGTCATGCGGCTCATGCTGTGCGTGCGCGATGTGACCGAATTGCGCCGCCTCGCGGCCGAGGCCGGCGAACAGAGGCGGCAGCTCGAAATGATCGGCGAGATCCTGGCCGTGAGTCAGGAGAAGTTCCACCAGTTCGTCGAAAGCTCGAAGGGCTTCATCCACGAGAACGAACGGATCATCAACCAGCACGATCATGCGAACGACATGGCCGTGGCCGAGCTGTTCCGCAACATGCATACGATCAAGGGCAACGCGCGCACCTACGGCCTGCGCCACCTCACGAGCGTCGTCCACGAAGCCGAGCAGCATTACGATGCGCTGCGCCGCGAGGGTGTCGGCCGCCCGTGGGATCGTGATGCGTCGATCGCCGAATTGGAGCGTGTGAAGCGCGCGGTCGAGCACTACGCGACGATCAACGAGGTCAATCTCGGGCGTAAGGGACCGGGCACGGACGCAACGGACGATGCTTACACGGTGGTCGAGCGCGGCGTCATCGTCGAGAGTCTGCGGCGCGTGGAAGCCGCCGATCCTGCGAATCTTGCAGCACTTCGCGCCATGCGCGAGGGCGTGCGCCGCACGCTTGCGCTGCTTGACTCCGAGTCGTTCGGCGAGGCGCTCTCGGGCGTCGTCGATTCGCTGCCCTCGCTCGCCAAGGAGCTCGGCCGCGCGGCCCCCGTCGTCTCGATCGACGACAACGGCTATCGCCTGCGCACGCATGCCGCCGCCGCGCTGCAAAACGTCTTCATGCATCTGCTGCGTAATGCCGTCGATCACGGGCTGGAGCCGCGCGACGAGCGGGTCGCACGCGGCAAACCGCCGGCCGGGACGATCGAGGTCGAAGTCGGCGTCGATCATGGCGAGCTTCAGATCACGATCAGCGACGACGGCCGGGGGCTCGCGCTTGCACGAATCCGCGAGAAGGCCGCGGCACTCGGATTTGTTGCACCGGGCGTGCAGGTCGACGACGAGGCCGCCGCAGAACTCATCTTCCGTCCGGGGTTCTCGACGGCGCCGGCGCTCACCGAAGTGTCGGGACGCGGCGTGGGCATGGATGCGGTGCGCGGGATGCTCGCCAAGGAGCACGGCCGCATCGAGTTGCGCTTCACCGACGAGCATCGGGGCGCCGCTTACCGCGCTTTCCAGACGATCGTTCACCTGCCCGAGACGTGGGTTGTCGATAGTCTCGCGGAGCCGCACGCCGATACGGGCAGCACGGATGCGCAACGCGATGCGCTCGCCTCGTGAAGGGGCGCGCGAATGGGTATGAACCGGTAAGGTAGTCGGGAGCGAACGTGGTATTTGCGTATGGGATGTCGGCGGGCGCGGGTGCGCTCGTCAGTGTGTTGCTGGCGCTTGCCGTCCATAAGCGGGCCGCCCGCGCGGTTGCCTTGCAGCATCAGGAAGCGGTGGCGCGGATGCAGACGGCGCTCGATGAAGCGCAGGCGCGTCGCGCGAACGCGGCTGCGCAGATTGCCGAGCAGCGCCGGGCGCACGATCAGTAGTCCTCGCGTTTGCGCGACGCGCTCGCGAGCGAGACGCACGCAAGCGCGGCATTGCGCGATGCCGCGGCACTCGGCCAGGCCCGCGAGCAAGAACTGAGCGAATCGGCAAAGCGGATCGCGGCGGAGGCGAGCCGCTTGAAGAAGCTCGCGTCGACGTTCGAGCGCTGGCACGAGCAGATGATCTCGCTGATGGCGCAGAACCATGACATGCATCAGAAGAATCACGAGCTGGCCGGTATCGTCAATCACGTGCTGATGGTGTCGTTGAACGCGTCGATCGAGGCCGCGCGTGCGGGCGCCGCCGGTCGTGGCTTCTCGATCGTGGCCGGCGAGGTGCGCGCGCTCGCCACGCGTTCGCAGGCGTTGTCGAAGAGCTATCGCGACAGCCTCGATCGAAACGATCTGATCACCACCGCGACGTTTCAGGACATCCAGGCCGGCGGCAAGATGATTGCCGCTTCGCTCGGCAGCGTCGAGGCACAGGCGAGCCAGTTGCAAGCGAAGTTCGAGCGGGCCGTATCGTGATCACGCCGCAGGCAAGAGAGAGCTTCGAGCGGATCTTCGGTGCGGCGGCCCGCATGCGTCTCACCGTCGACACGAACGATGCCTGCGAGGTCGAACCGCTCGGTGCCGACGGTCATGCGCGCCTTGCCGGTGGCGATGTCGTTGTGCTCACGATCGCGTCGCTCGACTTCCGCATGCTGCTGTTGTTGCGATTTTCCGCCGACGAAGCCACGCGGCGCTATTACGTCGGCGATCGCACGGACATGACGGTGTCGGAAGCATGCATGGAGGTCGGCAACCTGTGCTGCGGCGCCATCAATCAGCAGCTCGTCGAGGCGTTCCCCGATCTGGGCATGTCGACGCCTTACATGCTGCCGGGCGAGCGCTTCGTCTATCTCGACGACTTGAAGCCGGACTACCGTGCGTCGTGGCAGGTGACGATCGGCGCGCACGTTACGGTCGTCGCGACGCTCTGTGTGTGTGCGAACGCCGATGTCGATTTCACGACGAACGAGACCTGCCTGGACGAGGGTGCAGGCGAGCTGGAGCTTTTCTGAAACTGGGCTTTCGACACATCGGAAGCACCGACGAACAGCGGACGATCTTTAAGAAGAGAGGAAGGGAGCATGGCAAAGATTCTGGTGGTGGACGATTCGAGCACGGTGCGCGACGAAGTGGCCGGCTTTCTGCGCAAAAACGGGCTCGACGTGGATACGGCCGTCGACGGTCGCGACGGCTTGTCGAAAGTGAAGGGCAACCCGGGCGTGAAGCTCGTGATCAGCGACGTGAACATGCCCAATATGGACGGGCTCACGATGGTGGAGAAGATTCGCGGCGAGCTCGCGAATGCGTCCGTCAACGTGATCATGCTGACGACCGAAAGCAGCCCGGCCATGAAGGAGCGGGGCAAGGCGGCCGGCGTGAAGGGCTGGATCGTCAAGCCGTTCAAAGGCGAAGCCGTGCTCGAAACGTTTCGCAAACTCGCCGGCTGAAAACGCGTCAGTCGTTCGACGCCTCGCTCCGATCGACCTTCGCCGTCTGCAGCGCGGCCGGACATTCGACTGGACACGGTTCAGTTTCGCCGCCGCCCGTGTAACCCCGTTCTCCTGTACGACCGCACGAAAAATCGTCAGCGCAGCGAGATCCGTTTGATCTCTCCCTGAGATGGATGCATTCTCTATGATTCATTTTTAGAGAATGAGATGTCCAGCTAGGATGCGTAGTGGGAGGGCAGACGCGGCTGCCGCGGTCGGCGATCGTATCCGTGCCCATGCGGGGCGCGTGTCGGTCTGGCCCTCTGTTTGCTCGTCCCGATGCATCGAGAGCCTTGCCCATGATCGATTCCGCCCCTATCCGCGTCGCATCGTCCCACCGCGCGCCCCGGCCTGCGCAGGCGGCCATCGCCTGCATGATCGTGCTGGCTGTCGCGCTCGGCGTCGGCCGCTTCGCGTTCACGCCGCTTTTGCCGCTGATGTTGCAAGACGGCCTGCTCGACCTGCGCCACGGCAGCTGGCTCGCTTCGGCCAATTACGCCGGCTACGTCGTGGGCGCCGTCTCGTGCGCGGCGCTGCGCTTGCGGCCGGCGACCGTCGTGCGTGCGGGGCTCGTGCTCACGGTAGTTTTGACGCTCGCAATGAGCCTCGCTGCGCCGTTCTGGTTCTGGGCGGCGGTGCGCTTCGTAGCCGGTATGGCGAGTGCCTGGACGTTCGTCTTCGCGTCGCAATGGGGCCTTGCCCGGCTCGCAGAAGAGGGGGCGCAGGCTTGGAGCGGTGTCATCTACACGGGCCCCGGCGTCGGGATCGTCGTCACCGGCCTTGCCGCGAGCGCACTGTCGCGCGCGGGCTCTGCCGCCGGCTGGCTCGTCTTCGGCGTGGCTTCTGCCGCGGTCGGTGCATGTGTCTGGCGCGTGTTCAGGCAGCCCGCTCCGGGTGGGCCTCGCGCACGGGCGCAGCGCAGTGCCCAGCCGTTGGCGGGCAGGGTGTCGCCCATGGCGGGGCAAGAGCGCGCGAACCGACGCGAAGGGGCGTGGCTCGTGCTGCTCTACGGCATACCGGGATTCGGGTACATCATCACGGCCACCTTCCTGCCGGTGATCGCGCGCCACGCACTGCCGCCCGGTTCGCCGTGGCCCGATCTGTTCTGGCCGATGTTCGGCGCCGCATTGATTCCGGGCGCGCTGGCCGCAGCCCGCTTGCCGCTCGCTTGGGACAACCGATTGATGCTCGCCGCGGCCTATCTCGTGGAGGCGGCAGGTATCGCGCTCGGTATCGTCATGCCGAACGCGGCCGGGTTCGCCGTCGGCAGCATTCTGATCGGACTGCCGTTCACGGCGATCACCCTCTTTGCCATGCGCGAGGCGCGACGCCTGCACGGCGACGAGGCCGCCGGGCTCATGGGTTATGCGACGGCGGCCTATGGCATCGGCCAGATCGCGGGGCCGCTCGTTGCCGCGCCGCTCGCCGCGCGGGCCGGGTCGTTCTCGCCGTCGCTGTGGCTCGCAGCCGGCGCGCTGACGCTCGGCGCCATCGGGCTGGTCGCCCGCGTATGGGTCGGGCGCAAGCGCGTGTGAACGCCGGCAGAGGAGGCGGGCGGTCGGGCACGCGCTGTGCAGGGTGGGGACAAAAGCCGGCACGGCGAGGGGACGGCAAACTCGATAGAATGTGCGCGTTTCTCGCCGCCCTCAAGCCGCTTGACCCTACTCTTTTGCCATGAGCGACTACCGTTTTTGTCCGCATTGCGCCACGCCGCTCGTCGAGCGTGCAGACCCGGCCGAGGAAGGCGGGCGCCTGCGTCGCGCCTGTCCCGAAGACGGATGCGGCTATGTCCACTGGAACAACCCGCTGCCCGTCGTGGCGGCCATCGTCGAATACGAAGGCAAGATCCTGCTCGCGCGTAACGCAGCCTGGCAGGAAGGCGTCTTCGCGCTGATCACGGGTTTTCTCGAACACGGCGAGACGCCCGAAGAGGGGATCGCCCGCGAAGTGCGCGAGGAGACGTCGTTGCACGCCGACCGGATCGAGTTGATCGGCGTCTACGAGTTCATCACCAAGAACGAATTGATCATCGCCTATCACGTGGTGGCGCACGGCACGATTGCACTGTCGCCGGAACTGCTCGAATATCGGCTCGTCGAGCCGCCCAAGCTTCGCCCCTGGCGTTCGGGGACCGGGCAGGCGCTGGCCGAATTCATGCGGCGGCGCGGCTTGCCGTTCGAGTTCGTCGACAAGCCCGGTCAGTGACGCGGGTCGCCGCGCGCATCGATCGGCAGCATGCGTTGTTGCCGGAGCCTTCTTCGTGCAGTCATTGATCGTCGCCACGCTGAACGGGCTCAGCTACGGGCTGTTGCTCTTCATGCTGTCCGCCGGCCTCACGCTGATTTTCAGCATGCTCGGCGTGCTCAACTTCGCCCATGCGAGCTTCTATATGCTCGGCGCCTACATCGGCCGCGCGCTCGCGCAAACCATCGGCTTCTGGCCGGCCCTCGTGCTTGCCCCGGTCGGCGTCGCTGCCGCCGGTGCAATCCTGGAGCGCACACTGTTGCGGCGCGCAAGACCCCACGGGCAGCGCCATGAACTGCTGCTGACGTTCGGTGTCGCGTATCTCGTCGCCGAAGCCGTCAAACTCGTCTGGGGGCTTGGCGCGTGGACGATACACGTCCCTACATCGCTGGACGGCCCGCTTTTCGTGCTCGGTGGCGCAGCATTCACGCGCTACCGAGCGTTCGTCGCCGTCGTTGCTTGCACCACGCTGTTCGTGCTTTACGCGTTGTTGCGCGTCTCGCGTCTCGGGCTCGTCCTGCGGGCCGCGCTCACGCACCCGCAGGCCGTTCAGGCGCTCGGCCACGACGTACCGCGTATCGGCAACCTCGTCTTCGCGCTCGGCACGGGGCTCGCCGCGCTCGCCGGCGTGGTCGGCGCACCGCTCGCCGTCGTCGAGCCTGGCATGGCCGAAGCGGTCGGCTCGATCGTGTTCGTTGTCGTGATCGTCGGCGGCCTCGGTTCGCTCGGCGGTGCATTCGTCGCGTCGCTTGCCATCGCCTGCCTCCAGACGTTCGCCGCAACGAGTGCCGCCTCGCTCGATACCGTGCTCGCGCCGCTGGCGCGGTTCGGCGTGCACCTCGCGCCGGCCGCGCGCGTGCTCTCCATAGCACAGCTCGCGCCGCTCACGCCGTACGTGATGCTCGTTGCGGTGCTCGTGTGCCGGCCCCAGGGACTTTTCGGTGAGCGCAGCGATGAGGCCTGAAGGTATCGGCGGCGCCGACGGAAGCGGCAGCCAGGCCGCGCGCGTTCGTCTCATCGCAGCCTTGCCATGGGCCGCGCTCGTCGCGTTTCTCGCTGTCCCGCCCATCGTCGCACCGGGCGGTTGGATGTTCGCGTTCCTCGCCCAGGCCGCGGCGCTGATCGTCTTCGCGTTGTCCTACGACCTGCTGCTCGGGCAGACCGGGCTGCTTTCGTTCGGTCACGCAACCTACGCCGGGCTCGCCGCCTTCGTGGCCGCGCATGCATTCAATCGCGGCGCAATCGCGCTGCCGCTCCTGCCGCTGGTCGGCGGCGCAGCCGGTGCGGCGGTCGCCGTCGTGACCGGCTTCATCGCGACACGGCGCGCCGGTACGGCCTTCGCGATGATCACGCTCGGGATCGGCGAACTCGTCTCTGCCGCCGCGTGGACGCTGCCCGACTGCTTCGGCGGCGCGGCCGGGCTCGCAATCGATCGCAGCAGCGGGCCGGCTTTAGGCGCCCTGACGTTCGGCCCGGCGTGGCAAGCGTACGCCGTGATCGCAGGCTGGTGCCTGCTGGCGTGCGCCGCCATGCGCGCCGTCTCGGCCACGCCATTCGTGCGGATCGCGAACGCGGTGCGCGAGAACCCGATGCGTGTCGCCTCGCTCGGCACCGATCCGCGCCGGGTTCGCTATCTGATGACGATCGTCGCAGGCGCCTTCGCCGGCATAGCCGGCACGATGACGCTCATCAACATCGAGCTGGCCTCGGCCGAAGGGCTCGGCGTCGCGCGGTCGAGCGCGGTGTTGATTGCGGTCGTCGTCGGCGGCACCGGGGTGTTCTTCGGTCCCGTGCTCGGGGCGATCGTCATGACCGTGTTCAGCGTCGCACTCGCGAGTGTGACGCGTGCTTGGCCGTTCTATCTCGGACTGCTGTTCGTGGGCTTGGTGAGCATTGCGCCCGACGGCATTGCCGGCGGTATCGTGCGGCTCGCGCGTTTCGTGCGGCGTCACGGTTGGCGCAATCTCCGTTGCCTGTGCGCCTGGACGCTCGTCGGCTCGGTGGCCGGGCTCGGCGCTCTGGCGATCGCCGTCGAAACGCTTTACGCACGTCAGTTGAACGCGGATGCGGGCGGGGCCTGGCACGCGGGGCCGCTGACGATGAGCGCCGTCGCGGGATCGACTTGGCTCGCGTTCGGCGTGCTCGCGTGCGCGGCGGCGGCCGCCGCGCGGACAGCGCGCCGCGCATTGGCGCGCTTGCGCGAACGCGAGGCGCCGCTCCCATGAACGCGGCTATCGCCTTGTGCGGCATCGCCGTGAACTTCGGCGCCACGCGGGTGCTCGACGGCACCGACCTGGTGGTCGAGCATGGCGAGCGCCATGCGCTGATCGGCCCGAACGGCGCAGGCAAGTCCACGCTCTTTCGCGTCATAGCGGGGAATCTGAGGCCCGATGCGGGCCGCGTCCGTCTCGATGGGGTGGATGTGACGGGCCGTGCGCCGCATGTGATCGGCCGGCATGGCCTTGCACGCAGTTTCCAGACTACGCAGGTGTTTGCGGCGCTGTCTGTCCTCGACAATTTGCGCTGTGCGGCGTGGGCGGCCCGTGGCCCTTCATGGCGATACTGGCTGCCCGGCGGCGGTACGTCGAAGGCGCTGGACACGCGGGTGGCCGAACTGCTCGACGCGCTCGGCCTCGCCGCGGTGGCCCGCCGAGCCGCGGGCACACTCGGCTATGCCGAACAGCGCGCGCTCGATCTGGGTATCGCGCTGGCCAGCGGTGCGCGCACGCTGCTCGTCGACGAACCGACGGCCGGCATGGATCGCGACGAAGCGCATCGCGCAATGGCGCTGCTCGCACGGGCGACCGAGGGTCGTACCTTGCTCATGATCGAGCACGATATGGAGGTGGTATTCGGTCTGGCAGACCGGGTGTCGGTGCTCGTGCGCGGTGTGATCGTGGCGACGGGAACGCCGGCTGCGATCCGCAGCAATCCCGCCGTGCGGGCTGCCTACCTGGGCGAGGGCATCGCGTGACGGCGCCGCTGCTCGAACTGAACGGCCTTAGTGCCGGCTATGGGCGCTCACAGGTGCTTCATGGGGTGACGTTGCGCGTGGCGGCGGGCGAGGTCGTGGCGATCGCAGGGCGCAACGGGGCCGGCCGTTCGACGCTCGCGAAAGCGGTGCTCGGGCTCGTGCAGCGCGAGGGCGATCTGCGTTTCGCCGGCGAGTCGATCGGCGCGCTGCCGACGTTCGAGATCGCGCGGCGCGGCATCGCCTATGTCGCCGAGCAACGCGATCTGTTCGCCACGCTTTCGGTCGAGGAGAACCTGCGACTCGGCGTGAAGCCGGGTGCGACGGGCGCGACGATGCGGCGCGCGCTCGCATGCGCGTGGGAACGCTTCCCCATGCTCGCCGAGCGGCGCGCGACAAGAGCGGGTGTGCTCTCGGGCGGCGAGCAGCAGATTCTCGCGCTCGCGCGCGCGCTGGCCGGCGAGCCGCGCCTGTTGATCGTCGACGAGCCCACCGAGGGACTGGCCAGCGCCGCAGTGGCCGAGGTTACGCGCTGCCTCCAGGCACTGCGCGAGGCTGGCGTGGCCGTGCTGTTGATCGAGCAGCGCCTGGCGCTTGCCCGCGCGCTGGCTGCGCGCGTCATCGTGCTCGGGCACGGGCGCGTGATGTTCGACGGCACGCTCGATCGGCTCGATACCGCGACGACCGAGCGCTGGCTCGCGCTTGGCGAGTGAGGTGCGGCCGCCCGCGGCGCGGCGGTGCTTCGTGCAGGCACCGAAGGCGCGCTGAAAATGCGCTGCCGTCCGGCGAATTTCGCTGAATGCCGGGCCGCAGCCGCGGCGGTTCGTTACGGTGGTGGCCCCTGCCACTTGCCACCAAGGAGCCATGCACGATGGTCAAAGCAGTTCCATCTTTCTCAATTCCCGCCCCCGCTCTGCCGCCTTCGCCTGACCACGTCGTCATCGACATCGACGCATTGACAGCCGACCAGGGCTCGCACAGACGACGCGGAGATTCCCCCCTTTCGCCCCGGCCCGCGGACGGTTCGTCGAACCCGCCAGCCGTCGAGCACACGGCGCCTGCGCGTCGCAGCGCGGCGTCGTTAAAGCTGCAAGGATTGCTGATTCGCGGCGCTAACCGCGAGCTGGTAACCGAGGGCAAGAAGAGCAACGCGCAAGCCACAAACGCGAATCTGCGCTTTCTGAAGCTGGCCGTACCGCACCTTGTCGAAGCCCGGCGAGCCCAACAGAGTGCGTACGTCGAGCAGGTCAGGCAACGCCTTGCCGCGGACGAATTGAAACAGCCGAGCGCCGCCAGCGGCACCATTACACAAGACGCCGACGGGCGTCACAGGTCGCAGGATCCGCTCATCGATGCGGTGCTCAAATTTACCGATGCGAAGTATCCCGGCGAATTGGCCCGACTGAACGTTCCCGATGGCACGCGGCTGTCGCTGCCGCTGGAGGCGGCCGTCTTGCTCAAGGCGAAGGAATTCGAGCACGGTTGCAAGGTACGCCACATCGACGTACTCGATGCAGACGAACCCATCCCCGTCGACATCGATCTGAAGACCTACACGGCAAGGCAAGCGATCAAGAAGGGCACGCGCGGCTTTTCCGAGAGCGCCCGATTGAATCTCGATCTGGGGCCGCTTCGTGCCGAGCCCACCGGCGGCAGCCGCACGACAGTGGAAAGCACGGAAGGCCCCCGGGCTGCACACGATTCGCCGGACGTCCATCCGTTTTCGTTCCTGCAGGATGTCGTCTATCGGGTCGAGAGCGATCAACAAGCGCTGAAGCAACTGGTGGAAAAAGCATTCAACGACCCCGAGCCGGCGCATCTGTGGCCGGCCACGTTGGAACTGCGCGGGCGTCTTGGCGCGCATGCAATCAATACGGTGTTCAATCAAAAGGAATTCAATTGGCAACTCGCGGCGGCAATGGGGTTGAGCGTCGTGGGCAGCACGACGATCGCCGGCCTCATCGACATGCTGGCGGTGAAGACCGCGGTCAAGAAGCTGAGCGAGGCGCTCGGCAAGGGCTGGGGCGAGGAAAGCACGCGGATGCGATTTCTCGCCGCGGTGGGCGAGTCGAGTGCCTCGGCCGCGGCTGAAATTTTCGACTCTGCCGTGGTCAAGCGCGTGATCGAGAAGATGAAAGGCAACAGCCTGTTGCCGGAATCGCGCGAAGCCTTCGTCGACGATATGAAAGACGCCACCCTTTCCGGCCTGATCGCATCGCTGGGTTCGCTGCCGACCAACCTGGTTCAGGTCTCGAAGAAGGGAGCGGCTATCGCGGGCTACGCCGTGACGAACGTTATCGGGACTGCGACGTCCGCGGCGATGGCCCCGCTCGAAGTGGCGCACGCCAAAGCCGATTTGGCGGCCGGCGTCTTGCAACAGCGCAAAGACGGGTTCTTCACGACACCGGATGCCGGCCCCGGTGCCCAGAACCTGCGGGAAGCCGCGGCCGCCCTGGCCAAGGAAGTCAACGATGAAATCCAGGGCGCACTCGAGGCGACACCGGGCATCAACCAGACGATCAATTCGATGGGTATCGGCCAGGCGATCAGTTTCGCTGCGAACTTCGGCGTGTTTCTGCCGCTCGCGCGGGCGCACGTCATCACCGAGGTGATGCAGAAGATGGGCACGATCGCGGTCAATACGCCAACCGAAGTGTTGAGTCTCGGCACCGGCATCCTGACCGGCAAGTTCGGCCGCTTGGGCTTGACGAGCGATGCGGACAAGGAACACCTGATCGCCGCCATGATCGTCGACAGGGCCCGTCAACGCATCGAGAACATAGAGCGCGGAGAGCCGGACGCAACGGTGGAGATCACCGAGGACGATCTGCGCAGCATAGAGCATCCGCCTGCCGAACTGACTTTCGCGGCAGGCAGACAGATCACCAGCCTCATGAACGCAACGGTCGACTTGTTCGCCAGGATCGGCTTACAAGCGCCGAGCTTGCCCGAGCGCGTCGCGCGCGCGACGGCGCGGCCGACGATCGAAGAGGTCTGAGCCGGCCTTTGCAGTGACCTTCCGCCCGGCCGCGCGTTCGAGACCAGTCCTGATTCGCGGTGCTGCCGCCAAAGGCAAAACGCTCGGCGCTCGCGATCCGACTAACGCTGATCGCGCTCGATGATCCACTCGTGCGCCGGGTCGTTCTTGAAATGCCAGACACGCTGCGGCCCGGCCATCACGTTCAGGTAGTACGAGTCGTACCCGTAGGGCACGACGACCGGGTGGTAGCCGCGAGGCACCATGACAACGTCGTGATCTTCGACAGCCATCGATTCGTCGATATCGCGACTGTCGGTGTAGACGCGCTGGAACGCGAACCCCTGGTGCGGATCGAGCCGGTGGTAGTACGTCTCTTCGAGCGAACTCTCGACCGGAATGTTGTTGGCGTCATGCTTGTGCGGGGGGTAGCTCGACGCGTGGCCGCCCGGTGTCTTCACTTCGACTACGAGCAGCGATTCCGCTTCTTCCGTCTGAGGAAGGATGTCGCAGACGTAGCGCGTGTTGAGCCCTTTGCCGCGCGTCGAACGCTTCATCGTGGAGGGTTCGATGAGCCGCATCGGGTAGCGGCCCGTTGCCGGGGCCGTCGCTACCCCGAGTTCGGTGTCGCGCTCGGCCCGCACCGTGGCCCGCACGTTCGGCGGCAGGTAGAGCGCGTAGGGCGCGGCGTCTTCGAATACGCTGTCGCGGGTACCGAGGCTCGTGAAGCGTTTGCCTTCGGCCTCGATCGTCACGCTGCCGGCCAGCACGACGATGCACGATTCGCGGTTCGTTTCATGCACATAGAGCAACTCGTCACGCACGAGACGGTAGGCGGCGAATCCGACATAGCGCCACCCGGCCGACTCGGGCGTGACGCGCGCGATCGTCATCCCTTCGCGCTGGGCTTTGACTAGCAGGCTCATCGAGACTCCTGACAAATGTTCACGTGGAAGGACATGCCGCTTCTTCAGGCGGCGGCGCGGCTTGCGTCGAGCGGCGCGTCGACGAGCGCACGCAGCGTGCGATAGCCCTTTTCCGCGAAGGCATAGCTTGGCGCGACGACCGGGTCCTGTTCGGCTTCGACGACAAGCCAGCCGCGATAACCATAGCGTTTGAGCGCCGCGATGACGGCCGCGAAATCGACGGCACCGTCGCCCGGCACCGTAAACGCGCCGTTGATGACGGCCTCGAGAAAGCTCCAGTTGCGGTTGCGGGCGAGCTTGATGACATCCGGCCGCACGTCCTTGCAATGCACATGGCAGACCCGGGTGTGATAGGCGTCGAGCAGGGCGAGCGGGCTACCGCCTGCGAACGTGATGTGCCCGGTATCGAGCAACAGCCCGACGGCATCGCTCGTGCGGCGCATCAGGTTCTCGACGTCGGCCGGTGTCTCGACATAGGCGCCCATATGATGGTGATAGGCGACGCGCACGCCGTGTTCGAGCGTGTAGCGTGCGAAGCGGTCGAGCCGCTCGGCGTAGGTGTCCCACTGCGCTTCGGTGAAGAAACGCGGACGTTGATAGAGCGGCTGCGGCGCGCCTTGAATCGTGGCCGCGACTTCGCCGTAGACCATCACGTTGGCGCCGTTCTTCGCGAGCAGTTCGAGATGAGGGCCCACCGCGGCAATCTCTTCTTCGGCGCTGCGCTCGGCGAGCCGGCCCGAGTACCAGCCCGACACGAGCGCAAGGTCGTAGCGTGCGAGCAGCGCTTTGAGCGCCTCGGGCTCACGCGGGAACTTGTTGCCGAGCTCGAAGCCGGCATAGCCGATCTGGCGGCCTTCGGTCAGCGCGACCTCGAGCGGCGTTTCGCCGCCGAGCGAAGGCAGGTCGTCATTCATCCAGGACAGCGGGTTGATCCCGATGCGGACATCGAAAGCGGTCATGCTGCGTTCCTTTTATGGCGTTGTCTTGCTGATCGTTCAAAGTGGACGGCGGCGGTGCGCTCAGCGCTCGCGCTCGGCCAGTTTCGCTTCGTAGTTCGCCCGCGCGGCGCGTACGCCTTCGCGCGTCGAGACGGCCGGCACAGCGACCTCCCACCACCAGCCGCCTTCCTCGGTCGTGCGGGCCGGATCGGTATCGATCACGACGACGTATGTCCGGTCGGCGGCACGCGCGCGTCCGAGCGCGGCTTCGAGTGCCGCAGCGTCGGCCACATGCTCGGCCTGCGCGCCCAACGCACGCGCATGCGCGGCAAAGTCGATTTCGGGTGCGCCGTGTGGTCCTTGCAGGCAGTCTTCGAGCAGGTTGTTGAACGGCGCCCCGCCACAGGCCTGCTGCAAGCGGTTGATGCAGCCGTAGCCGCGGTTGTCGAGCACGACGACGATCAGCTTCGTCCCGAGCATGACCGACGTCGCGATCTCGCTGTTCATCATCAGATAGCTGCCGTCGCCCACGAGTACGATCACTTCGCGCTCGGGCCGCGCGAGCTTCGCACCGAGCCCGCCTGCGATTTCGTAGCCCATGCACGAATAGCCGTACTCGACATGGTACGCACCGGGCCGTCCTGCCCGCCAGAGCTTGTGGAGTTCGGCGGGCAGCGTGCCGGCCGCGCAGACGGCGATGTCGCGCGTCGTCGAGTCCGGTGCCGAGCGTTGTACCGCGCCGATCACGTCGGCGTCGTAAGGCAGCTTGCCGGGCGCCGTTTCCGTTTCGTGCCGCACGTTCGTCACGCGCTGGACCGTGTCGCGCCAATCGGCGCAGAGGCCGCGCGCCCGCGCAGTCCACGTCGCGCCCGCACGCCAGTCGCCGAGCCGGGCGTCGAGCGCGGCGAGCCCGGCGCGTGCGTCGGCGACGAGTGGCGTGGCCTGATGCTTGAGGCCGTCGAACAGATTCGCGTTGATCCCGATGACGGCAGCTTGTGTGAACAGCGAATTGGAGCCCGTCGTGAAATCCTGCAGGCGCGTGCCGACGGCGAGGATGCAATCGGCTTCGTGCGCGAGCGCATTGGCAGCGCTCGAACCCGTTACGCCGACGGCACCGGCGTTGAACGCATGGTCCCAGGGCAGGGCGCTCTTGCCCGCCTGCGTTTCGCCGACGGGAATGCCGTATTTCTCGGCGAAGCGACGCAGCGTATCTGTCGCTCCGCGGCTGTAGAGCACGCCGCCGCCGGCAACGATCATCGGGCGCTTCGCGGCGAGCAGCTGCGTGAGGGCGGCTTCGAGTTCGTCAGGGTTCGGCGCCGGGGCGTGGAACGTCACGACGCGCGGCGCGAAGAACGCAGCCGGGTAGTCGTAGGCCATCGCCTGAACGTCCTGCGGCATCGCGAGCGTGACGGGGCCGCAGAGCGCCGCGTCGGTCAGCACGCGGATCGCGCGCGGCAGTGCATTCAGCAATTGCGCCGGGTGCACGATGCGGTCGAAGTAGCGCGAAACCGGCTTTAGCGTATCGTTCGCCGAAATGCCGCCGTCCTGGAAATCCTCGACTTGCTGCAACACCGGGTCCGGGGCGCGCGAAACGAAAATGTCGCCCGGCAGGAACAGCACGGGCAGACGGTTGACGTGCGCAAGCGCCGCGGCCGTCACGAGGTTCGTCGCGCCTGGGCCGATCGACGTCGTCACCGCCATCATCCGGCGCCGGAAATGCGCCTTCGCATAGGCGATCGCACTGTGCGCCATGGCCTGCTCGTTGTGCGCACGGTAAGTGGGCAGTTCGTCGCGATGCTGATAGAGCGCTTCGCCGAGGCCCGCGACGTTGCCGTGCCCAAAGATCGCGAAGACACCGCCGAACAGCGGCACGGTGACGCTGCGGCCGTCGTCGTCGTCGACGACGACGTGCTGAGCGGTGAGATAACGCACGAGTGCCTGCGCCGCGGTGAGGCGTACCGTCGTGCCGGCGGCGGTCTGTGCTTCAAGTGTCGGCGCTGCCGTCGACGCGCCGGCATTCGCTGTCGCTTCCCGCACGTTCATCATGCTGCCTCCCGGCTGGCCGCTGCGAGCGCAGACGCGCTCACGCCGGCGGTGCCTGCCGTGGTGCTGGCGCGCGCCGTGCGCCACTCGCTGATCAGCTTTTCGAAGGTGGCGCGTACGCTTGCGACGAGTTCGGCGTCGCCGATCTCGCCGGCGAGCCAGGCGCGGCTCGGCTCGTGGAAGATCGTGCGACCGACCGTGAAGCCCTTGCAAGTCTTCGAGCCGGCCGCAGCACGGAAGCCTTCGACGAGTTGCTCGACCGATGCCGAGAGTCCGAGCAGCACGACGCCGCGGCAGTACGGGTCACGCTCGGCGATGAGCGCGTCGATCGCCTGCCATTGCGCCGCGTCCATCGGCGCAAGCTTCCACCACTCGGGCTGGATGCCGAGGTTATAGAGGCGCTTGAGCGCGCGGTAGACCGTGTCCGGGGCGTCCGGCAGCGTCGGACGTTTGGGCGGGATCACTTCGAGCAGCAGTTCGTGGCCGCTTGCCTGGACCGCATCGTAAAGCGAGCGCAGCTGCGCTTCCTGCTCGACGCGCTCGTCGATCGGTGCGTCGGGGTGGTACTGCACGAGGCACTTCACGACGTGTTCGTCAGGCCAGCTGACGAGCGCCGTGCCGACCGAGCGGCCCTGATCGAATTCGAGCGGCAGCGAGCCGGGCAACTCGACGGGCCGGCCGATCCACCAGCCGCGGCCGGTGGCTGCGTTGAGCGCATCCTGGCCGTAGCGGTCGTCGATCAGCACGCCGATGCGGCCTTGCAGCGAAAGGGCGCGCTCGGTCTCGGCGACCGCGTCGACGAACAGGCGCTTGACCTGCTCGATGCGCGATACGTCGGCACCGGTTTGCTGGGCCAGTTCGAAGAACTGATTGCGATGGTCGAAGGCGAAGCCGAGCACCTCGTCGTGCGGCGTGCGCTTGACGCTTACGCGATGCAGCCGGTTCAGTTTTGCGTCCCGGTTCGGCAGGCGCATGCGCGCCGGGTCTTGTGCGGCTGCTTCGCGGAAATAGGCGATCTCGGCCGGCGTCGGCATGGCCGGTGCACAGGCGTGGCGCGACACGACGAGCGCCCCGCAGAAATTCGCGGTCTGCGCGCAGCGCGCGAGCGGCGCATCGCGCAGCCACTCCGACAGGAAGCCCGATGCGAATGCATCGCCAGCGCCGAGCACGTTGAGCACGTCGACCTCGACCCCGCGCTCGGTCGGTGCGTCGTCGATCGAGGCCGGCACTTTGCCGTCGATGATCGTGCAGCCGAGCGGGCCGCGCTTCACGACGAGCGTCGCGCCCGTGACGGCACGCACCATCGCCAATGCATCGATGAGTTCGTGCTTGCCGCCGGCAATGCGGAACTCCTCTTCGGTGCCGATGACGAGATCGAACAGCGGCAGGATGCGTTGCAGGTGCGCGGTGACGTTTTCATCGGCGATGAAGCGCGTTTCGCCGTCGGCTTTGCCCGTCAGGCCCCATAGGACGGGACGATAGTCGATATCGAGCACCGTGCGGACCTGATTGCGGCGCGCGTATTCGAGCGCGCGGCGGCTCGCGCGGTTCACGCGCTCGGTCGAGAAGTGCGTGCCCGTGATCAGCAGTGCTTTGCTCGACGCGATGAACGTCTCGTCGAAGTCGGACTCGTCGATCGCCATGTCGGCGCAGTTCTCGCGATGGAATACGAGCGGGAACGTATCGCGGTCTTTGATCCCGAGCAGTACGAGCGCCGTGAGACGGTCGGCGTCCACGCGCGTGTGGCTCACGTCGCAGCCTTCCTTGGCAAGCGTTTCCGTCAGAAAGCGACCCATATGGTCGTTACCGACGCGCGAAAGCATTGCCGAGGCGAGCCCGAGCCGCGCACAGCCGAACGCAATGTTGGCGGACGAGCCGCCCAGATATTTGGCGAAGCTCGTGACGTCTTCGAGACGCGCACCGATCTGCTGCGCGTAGAGGTCGACGGCAAGTCGCCCGAGGCAGATGATGTCGCGGGTGCGGCCCGGCGCGAAGCGGCTCGCGCACTCGGGGGTGGAAGAAGCGGCCATGGGGTAGGTCCTGGAATGGGCTTGTGTTCAGATCGTTGCGCCGTCGAGTTCGGCAATCATTTTCTGCATTTCCGCGCCGCCGGCCATCATGTCGAGGACGGCTTCCTTGCTGATCGTGTCCTTCGTGTAGGTGCCCATCGAGCGGCCTCGATTGAGCAGCGTGAACGAATCGCCGATCGGGTAGGCGTGGTGGACGTTGTGCGTGATGAAGATGACGGAAATTCCGCGGTCGCGGGCCCGGTGAATCAGCTTCAGCACGTTGAAGCTCTGCTTGACGCCGAGCGCGGCGGTCGGCTCGTCGAGGATCAGCACGCGCGCGCCGAAGTGAATGGCGCGCGCGATGGCGAGGCACTGGCGCTCGCCGCCCGACATCGTGCCGATGGGCTGGTGCGCGCTGCGTACGTTGATGCCCATCTCGGCCAGCTTCTCGCGCGCGGTCCTGGCAGCGAGCTCGATATCGATCACGTTCACGAGACCGAACAGCTTGCGCTGCGGCTCGCGGCCCATGAAGAAGTTGCGGGCTACCGAGAGCAGCGGCACGAGCGCGAGATCCTGGTACACGGTCGCGATGCCGAGATCGAGCGCTTCTTTCGGCGAATTGAAATGCACAGGCTGGCCGTCGACGCGATAGACCCCTTCGCTGGGCGTGTGCACGCCTGCCAGCGTCTTGATCAGCGTCGATTTGCCGGCACCGTTATCGCCGAGCAGGCAGTGGACTTCGCCGCGCTTGAGCCGCAGCGTCACGTCTTTGAGTGCAATGACGCTGCCGAAATAGCGGCTGACGTTGTCGAGCTCGAGGATGTAGTCTTCGCCGGCCGCCTTGGCGGCCTCGGTTGGCGTTGCGTTCGTCATCGTGGGTTCCTTTGCGCTCAACGCGAAGCCGCAACGCGGCTGCGCACGTAATGGTTGAACAGCACGGCGAAGAGCAGCATCAGGCCGAGGAACACGCGGAACCAGTCCGAGGCGATGTTCGTATAGGTGATGCCGATCTGCACGACGCCGAAGATGAGGGCACCGAAGCAAGCGCCGACGACCGAGCCGTAGCCGCCCGTGAGCAGCGTGCCGCCGATCACGGCTGCGATGATCGCTTCGAATTCCTTCTGCAAGCCGCGGTCGGCGGCGGCCGAGCCGACGTCGCAGACCTGCAGGACGGCGAACAGGCAGGCGCAGAACGCGGTCAGCATGAACAGCGAGATCTTGACGCGCTTGACGGGCACGCCGACGTTCTTAGCGGCGTTCGCATCGCCGCCGACGGCGAAGACCCAGTTGCCGTAGCGTGTTTTGGCGAGCGTGAAGGCGGCGATTGCGGCAATCGCGAGCCACCAGACGATGACCTTCGGCACACCGGGCACGAGCGGCTCGCCCGTGTCGAGCAGCTTCACGAGGCCGGCGTGGCCGAGCGAGCGGAACAGGCCATGGAAGGCGACGCCTTGAAACAGGGTATGGGCCAGGCCGCTTTGTGCCGCGACGTCACCGACGCCCGAGATGATCGTGCGATCGGCGAACATGACCGACAGCGCGAGCGTCAAGCCGCGCAGAATGAACATGAACGCGAGCGTGACGATGAACGAGGGCAGCTTCGTGCGGATCACGAGATAGCCGTTCAGCGCGCCGAGCGCGAGCGAGCCCGCGAAGGCGAAAACGATCGACAGCGCAATCGGCCAGTGGAAATACATGGTCGGCAGCGCGACCATCATGCCCGCGAAGCCGATCATCGAGCCAAGCGAGAGATCGAACTCGCCGGCGATCATGAGCAGGCACGCGCCGACGGCGATGACGCCGAGATAGGCGGCGACCTGCGACCAGTTCATGATGCCGTCGAGATTGAACATGCCCGAATCGCCGGCACCGATGGCGAAAACGAGAAAGACCATGACCGTGCCCGCGAGCGCCGCGAACTCGGGCCGGTTCAGAAGCTGCTTGAACCACGATTCGTTGCGTACGCGCTCGTCGGCCGCGCCGGAACTTGAGCCCGGTGCGTTCTCGTCTTTGCGTACGTTCGCGTGGAAGTGATCGGCGACGCCCATCGAATGTCTCCTTGATGTGCGGCGCCGCTCGGGTGAGGACCCGAGCGGTGCGCCGCACCGTTAAGCCTGCCTCTTCGGGCAGCGGACTGCGGAACGGAAAGAATCAGCGGTACTGGCCGGCGTACTTCTCAACCTTGTCGACATTGGACTTCGAAATGAAGCCCGGGCCGGAGAGGATCGTGTCCGGCTGATAGACGGGTTGCAGACCATACTCTTTCAGGCGAGCCTGGAATTTCGGGTTCTTCTGCAGCGCCGCTTCGATCTGCTTCGGATCGGTCGTGTGGTCCTTCTTCGCGATGGCCAGCACGGCGACCGGAATGTAGCCTTGCAGATAGGGCTGCTGATCGATCGCGAACTGCATCGTTCCGTCCTTGATCGCCTTCGAGATTTCCGGCGAAAAGTCGAACGTGGCGAACCACACCTTGCCTGCGAGGCCCATCTGCTTGAGCGCGGCGATCGTCGGTTCGGCCGACAGCGGCCCGAGCGCGAGCACGGCTTGCGTGTTCGGATGGTTGCGCAGGTACGCCTGGACCTTCGATTCCACTTCCTTCGGGTCTTGCCCGGCGTCGATGGTCGAGGACTTGAAGTCGACGCCGATCGCCTCGGCGAAGCCGCGGCACCGCTCGAACGAAGCGGGGTTCGTGGCGTAGTGGTTCACGCAGACGAACGACTTGATGCCTGCCGCTTTCGCCTTCATGCCGGCCGCCTTGCCCGCAACGTACTCGGGCTGGCCGACGTGCATGATCGCGCCGAGCTGCTTGCTCTGCTCGAGCGTGCCCGAGTTCAGCGTGACGACGTTGATGTGCTTGTCGGTCAGCTTCTTGATCGAATTCTTGAGGACGTCGAAATCGGCGATCGTCGTCGCCACGCCGTCATAGTTGCGCGCGGCACCTTGTTCGATGAGACGCGCCATGTCCGCGAGGTCGCCGTTAGGCGGATTGCGGTAATCGGTCTCGACGTTGAAATCCTCGTCGGCCTGTTTAACCGCGTTCTTGATCGTGTTCCACCAGGAGTCCGAATCGGGCGCGTGGCTGACGAGTTCGAACTTTGCATCGGCTGCATGAGCCGACGGCAGCGCGAACGGGCCGATTGCGAGCGTGAGGGCAGCGGCGATCGTGGTCGCGACCGTGCGCAGCTTAGCCTTGCGTTGGCAATGTGTCATTTGTCTCCACCGTGTTCAAAGTATTGTCGTTGTGAGCGCCGCATCGAACCGATGCCACCGCTGAACCGCCACACCGCCGACACCGGCCGCTTCGCTCACTGCCAAGATTAGGCGAACTCGTTCACGAATGCAAAGAAAATTTCATTGCTGTGGAAAATGGAAAATATGTTCCATTTCGCACCGTGCGTGCCTATAATTCGGCTCACCGTTCCCCGGTCGAGCGCCCCGATGGGCGCCGTGCGTAGCGCGAGGCGCCGGCCGCGTTCCCCGGGGAAGAGCGCCAAGCATGAGGAGACGAGCGATGCAGGAAGACACGACTGACGAACTACCGAGCGTCGACGAATTGCTGCAACGGGTGGCCGATTCCTATGATTCGTTGCCGCGGCAGCTCAAGAGCGTTGCGACCTACCTCGAACAGCATCGCTCGAGCGTGATGGTCGATCGCACGGCCGACATCGCCGCGAGTTGCGGCGTGCACCCGTCGGCCGTCGTGCGTTTCGCGCAGCGTTTCGGCTTTTCGGGCTTTTCCGATCTGCAGGAAGTGTTCAAGCAGGCCTACACCGGCCAGAACGTGTCGGGGCAGACCTATAAGCAGCGGATTCGCAAGCTCATCGACACGAAGCCGGGCCGGCTCTCGGGCGGCAGCGTCGCGCGCGAGTTCGTGGCGGCCTGCCGCAACGGTCTCGACGAGCTCGAGGCCACTTTCGACGACGAGCAGTTCGAAGCGGCCGTGTCGATGCTCGAGCATGCCGAAAACATCTATGTGATCGGCGTGCGGCGCTCGTTTCCGGTCGCGAGCTACATCGTCTATGCGCTGCAGCACACGGCCAAGCGCGTGCATCTCGTCTCGGGGTTCGGCGGCATGTTCCGCGAGCAGATCCGCAGCGTGAAGAAGGGCGATGTCGTCATTGCGATCAGTTTCCAGCCCTATGCGCGCGAGACGCAGTACTGCGTGCGCGTGGCCCATCATCATCAGGCGCAGACGCTCGTGATCAGCGACAGCCGCCTGTCCCCGCTCTCGCGTTATGCGAGTGCGCAACTGTTCGTGAAAGAAGGCAGTGCGTTCGCATTCCGCGCGCTGACGAGCACGATCTGCCTTTGCCAGGCGCTCTTTGTCGCGCTGGCGTACAGGCTCGAATTGAACGTAGAAGAATCCAAGGACACAGGAGGATACGATGACTAGAAGCGAAAGCGGCGCCACGATCGATGTCGCAGTGTTCGGCGCGGGCCGCATCGGCCGCATTCATGCGGGCAACCTGGCGCGCGAGCCCGGTGTGCGGCTCAAGTACGTGGTCGACGTGAACCGTGACGCCGCCGCCGAAGTCGCGGCACAGTACGGGGCGCAGGTCGTGGATGCCGAAACGGCACTGGCCGACGCGACGGTCGGTGCGAGCGTGATCTGTTCGAGTACCGATACGCACGCCGATCTGATCGAGCGCTCGGCGGCAGCCGGCAAGCATGTGTTCTGCGAAAAGCCCGTCGACCTGTCGCTCGCGCGAGCACGCGCTTGCGCCGAGGCGGTCGGGCGTGCGGGCGTGGTTTGCATGATCGGCTTTCAGCGCCGCTTCGATCCGACGTTCTCGGCCGTCAAGGCACGCATCGACGCGGGTGAGATCGGCACGCCCGAAATGCTCGTCGTGACGAGCCGCGACCCGGGTGCGCCGCCCGTCGACTACATCGTGCGTTCGGGCGGGATCTACAAGGACATGCTGATTCATGACTTCGATATCTTCCGCTGGATTCTCGGCGACGAGGCCGAGACGGTGCACGCGAACGGCAGCTGCCTGACCGACCCGGCTATTGCCACGGCCGGCGACGCCGATTCGACGGCCGTCACGATCCGCACGAAGCAGGGCCGTCTGTGCCAGATCAACACGACGCGCCGCGCGGCGTACGGCTACGACCAGCGGTTCGAGGTGCTCGGCAGCGCCGGCATGCTGCAAGCGGGCAACGTGCGTCCGACCGAAGTGACGGCCTACACGGCAAAAGCCGTGTCGACCGACGTGCCGGAGCCGTTCTTCCTCGAGCGCTATCGCGCTGCCTATGCGATCGAGATCGCGCATTTCTTCGACGCCGTGCAGAAAGGCAGCCCCGTGCGTACGACGATCGCGGACGGCGTCAAGGCGCTCGAACTCGCCGAAGCCGCGACGCTGTCGTGGCGCGAAGGGCGCGTGGTGCGCTTGAGCGAATTCGCCTGAGCGTTGCACGAAATGCGGCCGATCAGGGCTGCCGGGGCCGGCTTTTCGGCCGCTCCTGCCCACGACAGATAGGAGACGGAAGATGACGACGAAAGCGGCGCCGCTCAGGGTCGGCGTGGCCGGCCTTGGCCGCCTGGGCAAACGCCATGCGATGAATCTGGCGTATCGCGTGCCGGGCGCCGTGCTCGCCGCGGCGGTGAGTCCGGTCGAGGAG